>DATHJG010000303.1:0-2071 GCA_035489875.1 Solirubrobacteraceae bacterium
GCCGCGCGGGAGCCCGACGGCGCTCGCGGTCCCGTCGCGCAGCGGGATCCGGACGGTCCGGCCGCTCGGGTACTCGAGCAGCACCGCCTTGCCCGGGCGGCCCCCGAACAGGGCATCCGTCGTGACGAAGCTGATCGAGTAGAGCAGCAGCGGCACGCGCAGGCGGTCGGTGCGCAGCGGGAAGAAGCGGAGCTGGGCGCGGTTGACGACGTTGGAGCCGTCGACGTCCACCCGCTCGACGGCGTACTCGATCGGACGCGAGCGCGCGCCGTCGCTCGTCAGCAGCACGCGGCTCGCCTGCAGCATCGGCGTGACGCCTCCCGCGATGCTGATCCGCGTGCCGTTGCCGCTCGTCAGGAGGCCGCCGGTGACCCGGCGCGCCGGGACGGGCGCGCCCGCGGGGTCGACGAAGCGCAGCCGCGTCCGGGTGTAGAGCGAGATCCCGATCGTGCGCCCGGACTCGAACAGGCCGCCGAACCGCGCCTGCTTCCCGGACGGCAACCGCGTGGGGAGGACCCGGGGGGCCTCGATGTCACGGTATCCCGGCCCGGTGCGCCGCACGTTCATGGTCACGACGCCCGATCCGTCGGTCCGCACGGTCTGGCCGCGGCTGCGGATCCGCACGCCCGCGACGGCCGGCACCGTGCGGAACGTCACCGCCTCGACTCGCGGGAAGCCCCCGACGGCGGCCGGCGCGGCGGCGGCGGGTGCGGCCGTCGCCGCCACGACGGCCGCGCCCAGCCATACGGCGACCCGCTCAGCGCGCGTCATGCGAGCGCCTCCACCGGCTGAGCAGGTAGACGCACCCCAGCCCGAGCGCGACGAAGGCCAGCGTGGCGGGGATCGCCCCCGGCCCGGCGATCCGGCTGCCGGCCGGCTGGCTCGAGTCCAGCTCGTCGCTCACCCGCAACCTGGTCCGGTTCACGTCCGCGAGGACCTCGAGCGCCGTGGCGCCGTAGCGCTTGCTCGGCTCGATGTGGCTGTTCTCGCTGAACTCGTTCCAGGAGATCAGCGCGATCGCGTCGGGATCGGACCGCTGCGCCGCCTCGAGCTCGCGCCGCAGCGTGTCGCCATCGCGCCGCGGCACCACCGTGGGGTGCCCCACGAGCCTCCCGTCGAACCCCGGCGCGGCGGGCGCGAGCCACTGCCCGCCCGTCGCGTGGACCGCCCGGCCCATCTCGGCGAGCTTGCCGGGGTAGTCGCCGTAGGTGCTGGGATTGACCGACGACCAGTAGTAGGCGTCGCCGTCGAACGCCCGCGCCTTCGCCTTGTAGTCGCTCGCGTTGCGCTCGGAAGCGAGGATGCGCAGGCGGTCGCGGTGGCGCGAGGTGACCGACGCGAGCTTGCGCAGGGAGAACTCCCACGTCCCCGACCAGATGACGAGGGGCTTGCCCGGCCCGCTCAGTGCGGGCAGCAGAGCGAACGTGCGGGCGAACAGGTCGAGGTCCCTGGAGATCCGCGCGACCGGCAGCGGGCGGCGCTCGAAGTCGAGCCCCTGGTAGATGATCGCGAGCTTGAAATCCTCGCCGGCCGCCACGTCCGCCAGGAGCTGCAACCGCCGGTCGAGCACAGGCGTGCTCTTCCAGCTCACGATGAACCCGTCGATCCCCGCCTGCTTCGCGAGCCGGACGTGCGTTCGCATCACGGAGGACTCGTCGCTCGAGTAGCGCCCGAGCAGCGGATAGTCGCTCTTGGCGCGGTTCCAGGAGCTGGGGTCGAACCAGATGTAGTAGTACGCCCAGGTCGGCACCGGGCCGGCGGGCGCCGCGGCCGGCAGCGACGCCGCGAGCGCTGCGGCGACGAGCACGGCGAGGGCGGAGCGCGCGGTTCGCCGGCCGTGGGTCACCGATCCCCCGGATGGTCGACTCGCACGCGCCACGACGCCCCGCGCAAGCGCGGGGCGCGGCGGCGCAGGACGGCCTCGCGCCCCAGCGCGAGGCCGATCACGAGCAGCGCGACCACGAGCGCCGCGCCGTAGCTGACGTAGACGGGGACGATCGCCGGGTCCGCGGGCAAGCCCGGATCGCGGCTGCTCGTGAGGAACTCCGCCGCGCGTGGGCCACGGTCGAAG
>DATHJG010000304.1:0-2278 GCA_035489875.1 Solirubrobacteraceae bacterium
CCGCCTAGCTTGCGCCAGGAGACACCCGAAGGAGGCCTTGGAGATGCACGACATGGGTAACCGACAGCCGCTTCCGGAGGACCCTCTGGAGAAGCTCGCCCTCGGCCCGACCGCCGTGGAGGCGCTGTTCGACGCCGACGAGCGCGGCCACCTGCAAGACACGCTGGACCTGCTCGACCGGGAGACGCTGCGGCTCGCCGCCGTGGCGCTGGTGGTCGAGTTCGACGTGCTGGAGCGGATCGACGTGGATGGCCTGCGCGCCGTCGTCGGGGCGATGTTCGAGGCGGGAGCGGAGGAGTCGTGATCCCCGCCGTCGTGTACGCGGCGGAGTGCACCGAGGATCGCAAGGACTCGATCGGCACCCAGGTCGCGGACTGCCGCAGGATGGCCGAGGAGAACGAGTGGGAGGTCGTCGCCTCGTTCGCCGACGAGGGGTTCTCCGCCTACTCCGGCAACCGCGGTGCCGGCCTCGAGTCCGCCCGGCGCTGCGCCGCCGAGGTCGCCGCCGAGCGCGGCACCATCGTGATGCTGGTCGCGCAGGCGCCCGACCGCTTCGCCAGGGGCGCGGGAGACGCGCCCGGCGTGCCGCGGTCGCTCGGAGAGCTCTGGCGCTGGGCGCGGCGCCGGGACGTGTGGCTCCGCGCCGCGGAGGACGACGAGGACCTGCGCGACGAGCGGTCCGTCGCGCAGGTCGGCAAGCGCGCCCAGGGCGACTCCACGCGCAGGTCCAGGTCGGTCAGCAAGGGCAAGCGGCGCGAGGCGCTGCGCGGCCGGCCGCCGAGCGCGGTCCCGGACGGGTACCGGGCGATCCGCTGGATCGACGAGAACCGCAAGGCGCGCCGCCGGTGGGAGCGCGACCCGGACCGCGCGCCGATCTTCGACCTGATCTTCCGCCTGGCGCTGGACGGGTGGAGCGACCGGGCGATCGCGGCGGAGCTCGACCAGCGCGGCCACAGGACCGCTCCGATCAGGCGCGACCTCCGGCCGCGCCCGTTCGACGCGAACCGGATCCGGCAGACCGTCACGTGCCCGACCTACGCCGGCCTCGTCGTCTACCGCGGCGAGGTGCTCGAGGGCGTCGAGGGCAGGTGGCCCAGGTTCCTCTCGCCGGAGGACTTCTCGCGCATCCGGGCGATGCGCGACGGGCGGACCAGCCGGGGCCCCGCAGGCACGCCGCCCGGCACGCCGCCGCTCGGCTACCTGCTCGCCCGCCTCGCCGTCTGCGAGTGCGGCGCTCCCATGAACTGCGTCACCGGCCACCACGTCCGCGCAGACGGCACGCGGGCGCGGCGCTACCGCTGCAGGGCGAGCCGGGAGCGCCCGGAGGAATGCGTCGCGGGCGCCGTCGACGCGGAACTGGTCGACGGCGCGCTGGTGGAGAACCTGACCTCGTTCCTCGGGGACGTGAGCCTGTGGCGCGAACGCCTGACCAGCGACCGCGACGCGGAGCGCACATGCCTCCGCGGGGAGATCGAGCGAGCGGAGCGGGCGCTCGCCGCCGAGGACGCGATGATCGGCAGGCTGACCGCGGAGTGGGAGCGCTGGCTCGGCGCCGACGACGCCGCGAGGGCCGACATCGCGCTCGCCGCGATCACGCGCAGGGGAGACGCGCTCGAACGCGGCCAGCGTCGCCTGCACGCGGCCCTGGACGCGCATGCGCTGGTGGACGACGACGACGACGGCGGCGAGCCGACCGATGCGCTGCTCGACTTCTACGCCGGCCTGCGCGAGGCGCTCTCGGGCCGGGTGTCGGACGCGGACGGCGACGTGCACCGGCTGAATGCCGCGCTGCGCGACATGTTCGACCGCGTCGAGCTCCGCCCGGTGCCCGGGGGCGTCGCCGTGCGGCCGTTCCTCAGCAAGGCCGGCATCGAGATCGCGTTCAGGGCGCTGATGCTGGGCGAGGACGGGATGTCCGCCGAGGAGCCCGGAGTCGTGCGGTACGACACCGAGCCGCCGCCGCTGCGCGAGATCCTCGTGGGCGCCGACCCGCAGCCGCCGCTGCCGCCGCTCGACGACCCGGTTGACACGAGACCCGGCCGCCCTATACGGCCGTAGGGCAGATGACTCGGCAGCCGGAGTCGCGCGAGGGGAGGACATGAAGCCGCTCAGGGTCGCATTCGACGGATTGCCGCTCGGCCATTGGGCGCCGCTCTTCCACGTCCTGCGCCTGGAGCAGCCCGACATGCGGCTGGAGTGGCGCCGCACGGGATTTCCCAGCCGGGAGCGCTCGCTGCTCCGGAGCGCCGACGTGGGGCTGTTCGTGGAGCCGCCGCCA
>DATHJG010000305.1:0-3776 GCA_035489875.1 Solirubrobacteraceae bacterium
GTGCGCATCGCCGTGCTGGGGAGCGAGCCGGCGGTCACCGGCGCGCCGATCGCCGAGCCGGTCCGGCCGCGGGTGCACGTCGAGACCGAGGGCCCGTCGTGGTCGGCGATCGGGCGGATCGTGGACGCCCGGACGCGGCGCGGCCGGCGGCTCGCGTACGGCGCGTTCGCGGTGGCGGGCGTCGCGCTCGCGGCGCTGGCGGTGCTCGCGCTCACCGGCAAGAGCGAGGAGCAGCGCGTCGCCGAGCTCGTGCGCGCCGTGGCGCCGGCCACCGTGCGAGTCGAGGCGCGCAGCGGGGGCATCCGCAGCGGGCTCGGCAGCGGCTGGGTGCTCGATCGCGACGCCGGCCTGCTCGTCACCGCCGCGCACGTGATCAACCGCGGCGAGCGGTTCTTCGTCGGCGACGAGGAGGCGAAGGTGGTCGGAGCCGCGCCGTGCGCGGACCTCGCCGTGCTGCGCGTGGCGGGCGGGCTGGACGCCGGGCCGCTCGCGCTGGGCGACCCGCACCAGGGCGAGACCGTGCTCGCGTTCGGGGTGCCCGAGGTGGCGGGCGACGACGAGCCGGCCTCGTCGACGCGCGGCGTCGTCTCCGCCGCGCACACCCGCTTCGACGATCCGGCGGCGGACGTCCCGGCGTACGGCGACGCGATCCGCACCGACACGGCGCTCGACCCGGGCTTCTCGGGCGGCCCGCTGGTCGACCTCGACGGCCGCGTCGTCGGCATCAACGCCGCCGCGCGCACGACCGGCGCCGACGACCGGCCGCTCCAGGGCGCGAACTACGCCGTCGCAGCCGAGCAGGCGCGCCCGGTGCTCGACGCGCTGCGCCGCGGCCGCTCGACGGCCTGGGTCGGCGCGATGTTCGGTTACCCGCCGGCGCGCGACCTCGCCGAGCGCGGGATGCCGGAAGGGCTGTGGATCCAGGGCGTCGTACCGGGCAGCGGCGCCGCGCGGGCGGGCTTGCGCGACGGCGACTACGTCGTGGCCGTCGACGGGCGGCCGGTCGGAGCGACGCTGTCGGGCTGGTGCCAGGCCGCCGGGGGCGTGCGCAGCGGCGCGACGGCACAGCTCCAGCTCACCGCGCCGGATGGCGCGCGGCGCACGGTCGACGTGCGCTTCGAGTGACCGCGACGCCTCGCGGGCGTAGTCAATAGCGTCCGCATTATGACCTCACCGCCCGACGTCGCGATCATCGGCGCCGGCATCGTCGGCTGCGCGCTGGCCAGCTTCCTGGCCGAGGCCGGCGCGATCGTCCTGCTCGTCGAGCGCGACGCGGTCGCCGCCGGCGCGTCCGGGCGCAACTCGGGGATCGTGCAGCACCCGATGGACCCCGTCCTGCTCTCGCTCTTCACCGAGACCGTCGCCCACTACCGCGATCTCGCAGCCCACGGGTTCGAGCTGCCCGCCGAGCCGCAGGGGCTGCTGCTCGTCGCCGAGGAGGAGGAGGCGCTCGCGCGCGAGCTGGCCACGATCCGGAGCGGCTACCCCGAGCTGGCCGCCGAGCCGCTGGCACCCGGCGAGCCGGCGCGGCTCGAGCCGGCGCTCGCCCCCGACCTGCCGGGCGTGCGGCTGCACACCGGCTACGCCGTCCCGCCCGCCGGGGCGACCGCCGCGTTCGCCGCCCGTGCGCTGGCGGCGGGCGCGCACCTCCGGATCGGTGCGACGGCCGCGCTCGCGCCCGGCGGCCTCGCCGTGGGTGGCGAGCACGTGCCGGCCGGCGCCGTCGTCGTCGCCGCAGGCCCGTGGACGTCGGAGTTGATCGATCCCACCGGCCGCTGGCGGCCGATCGCGCCGCGCTGGGGCGTCAACGTCGAGGTCCGCCTGGCGGAGCCGCCGCGGCACGCGTTCGAGGAGGTGGGGATCGACGAGGTCGTCGCGCAGGCGGGCGATGCCCCGCCGCTGTTCAGCCTCGTCACGGCCGGCGGCGCGTCGTCGCTCGGCTCGACGTTCCTGCCCGCGCAGCCGGACGCAGCGGCGCTCGCTCCCGTGCTGCACGCGCACGGCGCGCGCTTCGTGCCGGCGCTGGCGGACACGCCGATCGCCTCCGTGCGCGCGTGCGCGCGGCCGCTCTCGAGCGACGGGCGGCCGCTGCTCGGGCGCGCGCCCGGGCACGACGGCGTGTACGTGGCGTCCGGCCACGGGCCGTGGGGCATCTCGCTCGGCCCGGCCTCGGCGCGGGTGGTCGCCGACCTCGTGCTCGGGCGGGAGCCGGCGCTGTCGCGGGCGTTCGACCCCGCGCGCTTCGGGTCGATCGCCTAGTACCGGTGTTCGGAAGTACGTGCGGTCGCCGGTGGCCGCCGGCGCCGGCTGACGCCGCACGGTGATCCGGAAGTGTGCCGGGGCACATGACCGGTCACCGGGTGGTGTCAGGCGGTGATCGGCGGCCGCCGGAACCGTGCGTACGTGCGAACGCCGGTACTAGGCGCCGGCGGTCGGCGCGGTCGCGCCGCCCGTCTTGGGCGGGGTGGCGTCGGCGTCGTGCGCCGGCTGGTCCTTGTGCCACGAGATGATCACGCGGCGGTCCTTGCCGGTGCCGTAGATGTGGAGGTCGCGGTCGTCGCGCCGAACGAGCACGAACGCCTCGCCGCGGCGCTCGTTGTTCGTCGTGTTGATGAACATCCCGTTGCGCGGGCCGGACATGACCTCGATGTAGGCCGGATGGTCCTTGACTGCGCTCGTCGTCTCGCCCTTGGGACCCTTGGGGAGCGCGCGCTCGGCCTTGTCGGCGCCGCCGTCGCTCGTCGACGCCGCGAGGACGCCGGCGAACGCGGTCTTCGGCGCTGCCTCGGCCGCTCCGGCCAGGCCGCTCTGGGCCTTGACGACCCCTGTCTGCTGGGACTGCTCGACGCGCATATGGGCCTCCCTTAGCGCCGCGGAGAGAACGAACGGATCATCGCGGCCAGCTCGCGCGCCACGTCGGGCGCGTCGCCGTCCGCGACGAGATCGAGGGTGTAGGAACGGCTGCCGGCCGGCGCCACTACGACGCTCTGGACCTGATTGGCCCGCGGCCGGACGAACGTGTAGACGAGCCCCTGACCGCCGCCGACGGTCGCGAGCCGCGAGCCCGCCGGCTGGAAGTCGGCGATCTGGCCGCGCAGCTTGCGCTCCAGCTTCGCGGCGAGCGTGTCGAGCGGATCGGCGATCGCGGCGCGGCGGCGGATGACGACCACGCCGCGCTTGTCCGAGCGCTCCAGGACGGTGGCGGCGGGACCGCTCGCGACGGCCTTCCAGCCGCTCGGGGTGGCGATCGAGTACGAGCCGTCGGGCGCCTTCCACGTGGTCGCCGCCGGCTTCGGGGCGGGCGACTTGGCCGCCGCTCCGCCACCGGTGAGCGCGAGGAGCAGCGCGAGCACGACCGCGCCGCCGATCGCGGCGCCGGCGAAGGGCAGGACGCGGGTCATCGGATCACCACGAACGAGAACGTCGCCGCGTCGATCGTCGTGATCGGCGCGCCGCTCAGGTTGCAGATGCGCAGTACGAGCAAGTCGGCGTCGCCCTGCACGGCAGGCTGGACGAACACGTTCGGGTCCAGGTCCCGGTCGGCGTTGACGACCACGCGGTCGCCGGCGAGCACGCCGGCCACCGGCCAGGGCTTGGGGGTGCAGCCGGGCGCGATCGGGCCGGGCGCGAGGTCGACGGAGCCGACGAGCGGGCCGATGTCCGCCGCTGTCAGGGTCCCGTTCCGCACCTTGGCGCCGGTGATCGCGTTGGTCGCGACTTCGTCGGTGGTGACCGCTTGCGGGGCGATCGTGCGGGTGCTCACGGCCGCGGCGGCG
>DATHJG010000306.1:0-8252 GCA_035489875.1 Solirubrobacteraceae bacterium
GTTCAGGCTCGCGTCGTAGTCGTTGAGGTTCGGGCTCTCCTTGCTGTCGAGCCGGATCCTGGGCTGGCCGCCCTCGTCGACGACCTGCAGCGTGATCGTCTTCTTCAAATCGTCCGCCGCCGAGGCGGTCTCGCGGTTGAAGTCCGCCCGGAGGCTGCGCGTCGTGAGCACGCCGACGATCGCGGCGAAGCCGAGCAGGATCACGAGCGTCAGCAGCGCCGACCCGCCGGCCAGGCGCCAGCGGATCGGTAGCCGTCTATACGCGGAGGACGTAGCCCGCGCCGCGGACCGTATGTAGGAGCCTGGGCTCGCCACCGGCTTCCAGCTTCCTGCGCAGGTTGGACACGAACACCTCGATGGTGTTCGTGATCGAGAACGGGTCGTATCCCCACACCTCGTCGAGCAGCTTCTGGCGCGAGATCACCAGGCGCTCGTTGCGCATCAGGTACTCGAGCAGCTCGAACTCGCGCTGCGTCAGCTCGATCTCGCGGCTGTCGCGCCGCACCTCGTGCGTGTCGGGGTTGAGCGTGAGGTCGCCGACGCGCAGCGGGGCCATGCCGCGCGGCGGGCGCCGGCGCAGCAGCGCGCGCATGCGCGCCAGCAGCTCCTGGCGCTCGAACGGCTTGACGAGGTAGTCGTCGGCGCCGACGTCGAGCCCTTCCACGCGCGAGTCGAGCGCGTCGCGCGCGGTCAGCATCAGGATCGGCGTGTCGTCCTCGTCCTTGCGCAGCCGGCGGGCGACGTCGATCCCGTCCATCCGCGGGAGCCCGAGGTCGAGCACGATGATGTCGGGGAGGAAGGCATGCACCTCGTCGAGCGCGGCGATGCCGTCGCCCGCGAGCTTGACGTCGTAGCCCTCGAGCCGCAGCGCACGCTGCAGGACCTGCGCGATCTCCAGGTCGTCTTCGACGACGAGCACGCGGACTTGGCGATCGGATGCCTCCATCGGTGTAGAGACTACGCGAGCGCCTTACGAGTGGATAACGGGCGGGAAGGAGCCCGCGATCCGGCGTCGAACCGGGACCGGACGCATGCCTGCCGCCCGCCGCAAGCCGCGCGCACGACGCTCCGCGCCGCCTTCGGCGTGGCGCGGCCGCATGCCCGCGCTCGAGCAGCGCCATTGGGACCTGGTCGGCTTGGCGTTCGTCGCGATCGCGGTCTTCCTCGCGTTCCTGGTCTACCTCGGCTGGGACGGGGGGCAGGCCGGCAGCGGGCTGGTCGACGGCCTGCGCGACCTCGTCGGGGAGATGCACTACCTGGTGCCGGTCGCGCTCCTCGCCGCGGGCGCCGTGCTCGTGATGCGCCCGGTGCTGCCGGCGGTGCGCCCGTTCCGCGCGGCGGCGGCGTGCCTGTTCGTCGCCGGCTGCCTCGGCCTTGCGGCGGGGACGCTCGGGCTGGGCGGCGCGGCCGCGCGGGAGGACAACGGCGGCATCGTGGGGGACGGGCTCTACGACCTGACGTCCACGCTGTTGGGCGACGTCGGCTCGCACATCGTCGCGGTCTTCCTCTTCCTCGCCGGCGTGCTCCTGCTCACGGGCGCGAGCGTGGCGAGCGTGCTCAAGGCGACGGGCGACTCGGTCACCCACGCGGGGCGCCGGGTGCGCCAGGGCGCCGAGCCGGTCCGCACCGCGGTCACGCGTCGCCGTTCGCCGCGCGAAGAGCTGGAGGAGCTGGAGGCCGCCGAGGCGACGGCGGTGACGCGCGCCGAGCAGCGCGACTTCTGGTCGGGCGAGGAGCGGTTCCCCGACCTGTACGCGGGGACCGAGGGCGAGCCCTCAGCCCCGCTCGCGGCGGGGTCAGACCCGCCCACGGAGCCGTTCGACCCGGTGACTGCGACCGATGGGTCTGACCCCGTGGCCGAGGCTCGGGAAACCCCGGCCGGGGCTCCAGCCACCCCGGCCCCGCAAACCCTCGCGGAGGACCCTGAGACCGACGAGCCCGGGGTCACCCGCAGCACGCGCGAGATCAAGCCCGAGGACCTCACCCCGCAGGGCCGGCTGCGCCACTCGGTCACCGACTCCCCCGACTTCGTCTGGACCGTCCCCGACACCCGCTTCCTCACCCGCTCCACGGCCGACGCGAACCGCCCGGACACCGTCGGGCAGGAGAAGGTCGCCGCCCAGCTCGTCGAGGCGCTCGGGCACTTCGGCGTCGAGGCGCGCGTGATCGGCATGGTCGCGGGCCCGCACATCACCCGCTACGAGCTGCGCCTGGCGCCGGGCATCAAGGTCGCCAAGGTCGCGCAGCTCAAGGACGACCTCGCGTACGCGCTGGCCGCCTCGGACATCCGCATCCTCGCGCCGATCCCCGGCAAGCAGGCGGTGGGCGTCGAGGTCCCCAACGCGCGCCGCCGGATCGTGCACCTCGGCGATGTCGTGCAGTCGCCGCCCGAGGGCTGGTCGCCCCTCACGGTCTGGCTCGGCAAGGACGTCGCGGGCCGCTCGATCGGCGCCGACCTCGCGAAGATGCCGCACCTGCTGGTTGCGGGCACGACCGGCGCCGGCAAGTCCGGCTGCATCAACGCGATGCTCGCCTCGGTCCTCCTGCGCGCGACGCCGCACGAGGTCCGGCTCGTGCTGGTCGACCCCAAGCAGGTCGAGCTCAACCACTACGACTCGATCCCGCACCTGCTCACGCCGGTCATCACCTCGCCCAAGCAGGCGGCCGTCGCGCTGCAGAACCTCGTGCGCGAGATGGAGCAGCGCTACTCGTACATGGCGCTCGCTCGCACCCGCAACCTGGTCGAGATGAACAAGGTGCGGGAGCGGCGCGGCGAGGCTGCGCTGCCGTACGTGCTGTGCGTGATCGACGAGCTCGCCGACCTGATGATGGTCGCCCCTGCCGACGTCGAGGACTCGATCATCCGGCTCGCCCAGAAGGCGCGCGCGGTCGGCATCCACCTCGTGCTCGCGACGCAGAGCCCGCGCGTGGACGTGATCACCGGCATGATCAAGGCGAACGTCCCGAGCCGGATCGCGTTCGCCGTCTCCTCGCAGACGGACTCGCGCGTGATCCTCGACCAGAACGGCGCCGAGACGCTGCTCGGGCAGGGCGACATGCTGTTCGCGCCGGTCGGCTCCTCCCGCCTGCAGCGGATCCAGGGCGCGTACGTCGACGAGGACCAGATCGCCCAGCTGACCGAGCTGTGGCGCAAGCAGGGCGAGCCGGAGTTCCGCGAGGAGCTGCTGGAGGCGCCCGAGGAGGAGGTCGTCGAGGGCGGCGCCGAGGACGGCTTCGATCCCGACGAGGATCCGCTGCTGGGCGACGCGATCCGGCTCGTGGCCGAGATGCAGACGGCCTCGACCTCGATGCTCCAGCGCCGCCTCCGGCTCGGCTACACGCGCGCGGGCAGGCTGATCGAAATGCTCGAGCGGCGCGGGGTGATCTCGGGCTACGAGGGGTCCAAGCCACGTCAGGTCCTCATCTCCGAGGGAGACGTGCCGCGGGTGCTGACGGCGCTGGAGGAGCGCGGCGTGGGCGTCCCCGTGCCGGATGACGAGGACAGTGACGTAGCCTAAGGCGCCGGATGCCGGAGATCGGGGACCAGCTGCGCGAGACGCGCATGCGCAACCGGATCGATATCACCGAGGTGGAAGCGGCGACGAAGATCCGGGCCAAGTACCTGCGCGCGCTCGAGAACGAGGAGTGGGACCTGCTGCCGGGTCCCACGTTCGTCAAGACGTTCCTGCGGACCTACGCCGACTACCTCGGGCTCGACGCGCGCAACCTCGTCGAGGAGTACCGGGCGCGCTACGAGCGGCCCGCGGCCCAGGAGCTCACGCCGTTCGGGACGAACATCGGCAGCCGCCGGTCGCGGCCGCGGCGCCCCGTGCTCGCGCCGTGGATGGCGGTGCTCGCCGGCGTGGTCGTACTGCTCGGGGCGCTCTGGCTGCTCGGGAACTGGGGAGACGACGGCGGCGAGCCGCAGGCCGGGAAGCCGACGCCGACGCCCACGCCCAGCGCCGCGCCGGCGTCCGGGAACGGCGACGGCGAGCAGCAGCAGAAGAGCAAGCGGACGCCCAAGAAGACCGTCGTGCGGCTGCAGATCCAGCCCACGGGCCCCGTCAGCGTGTGCCTGGAGAACGCCGCCGGCGAGCCGCTGATCCAGAACGTCACGCTCCAGGCCAACGAGGACACCGAGACGTTCCGCTCCAAGCGCTTCGTGATGTCGTTCGGCACCGGCGAGGCGGTCATGCGCGTCGACGGCAAGGCGTATCCGGTCTCGGACAACGCGCCGATCGGCTACGAGGTCCGGGCGGGCGGCAAGCCGAAGCCGCTGCCGGAGGCTGAGCGCCCCACCTGCGGATGACGGTCCGCGCGGGCATCGTCGTGACCGGCACCGAGGTGCTGTCGGGCATCATCGCCGACCGCAACGGGCCGTGGCTGTCGGAGCGGCTGCGCGAGCACGGCGTCGAGCTGGCGCACATCATGGTCGTCGCCGACCGGCCGGGCGACGTGCGGGCCGCGCTGGACTTCCTCGCGCGCGAGGGCGTCGACCTGATCCTCACCTCCGGCGGGCTGGGCCCGACGGCGGATGACCTGACCGCCGAGGTCGTGGGCGGGTTCGCGGGGCGCGCGATGGTGCTCGACGAGGCGCTGGAGGAGCGCATCCTCGACATCCTCCGGCGCAACCGGGCCCGCTGGCGCTCGTACAGCGAGGAGGCGATGCGGGCGGGGAACCGCAAGCAGGCGATCGTGCCGGCGGGGGCGACGATCCTCGAGCCGGTGGGCACCGCGCCGGGCCTTGTCGTGCCGCCGGCGAACGGGGACGGGCCGCTCGTCGTCGTGCTCCCCGGGCCGCCGGGTGAGCTGCGGCCGATGTGGCAGGTCGCCGTGGAGACCGCGCCGCTGCGCGCGGTGCTCGACCGCGCGGGGACGCTGGAGCAGCGGATGCTGCGGCTGTTCGGGGTGCCGGAGTCGGAGATCGCGCTGTCGCTGCGGGCGATCGAGGAGGACGGCGTGCGGCTGGACCGGCTCGAGATCACGACGTGCCTGCGGCGGGGAGAGATCGAGATCGCGACGGTGTTCTCCCCCGAGGCCGCGGGCGACTACGACGCGTTCGTGGAGGGGATCCGCGAGCGGCACGGCAGGACGCTCTTCTCCGAGGACGGCTCGTCGATCGACGAGCAGGTCGCCGGGCTGCTCGCGGGCCGGACGATCGCGGTCGCCGAGTCGTGCACCGGCGGACTGATGACCGCGCGGCTCACGGACCGCGCGGGCTCGAGCGCATACGTGCCGGGCGGCGTGGTCGTGTACTCGAACGACGCGAAGGTCCGGTTCGCGGACGTCCCGCCGGCGCTGATCGAGCGCCACGGCGCGGTCTCGCCGGAGGTCGCCGCCGCGCTGGCGGACGGGGCGATCGCGCGCTTCGGCGCCGAGCTGGGGATCGGGATCACCGGCATCGCGGGGCCGGGTGGAGGGACGGAGGAGAAGCCCGTCGGCACGGTCTGCCTGAGCGTCGCGCACGCGGGCGGCGACCGCGAGGACCGCACGGTGCAGCTCCCCGGCGACCGCGCGATGGTGCGCGAGCGCAGCACGACGCAGACGCTGCACCTGCTCCGGCGGCTCCTGCTCAGGCTCGGCGCCGCGCGGCCGTGACGGCAGGGCCGCGGCCCGGCGCGTCATCCGGCGCCGCCCCGGCCGCCTCGTCCGCCCACCCGCCCCGGTTGCGCCTCTTCGTGGCGCTCGACCTGCCGGCCGCCGCCGTCGGTGCGCTCGCGCGGTTCCGCGACGCGGCGGCCGACCCGGCTGTGTGGCGGCCGCTCGACGAGGCCGGCTTCCACGTGACGCTCGCGTTCCTCGGCCATCGACCGGAGGCGGACGTCGCCGGGGTGGCGGAGGTGCTCGGCGCGCTCGAGCCGCGCGACCCGCCCGCCCTCGCGCTCGGCGAGGCCCTGCTCCTCCCACCGCGGCGCGCCCGGGTGCTCACGGTCGCGCTCGAGGATGCGGCCGGCGCCACGTCCGCCCTCCAGGCCGAGCTGTCCGGCGGGCTGGCCGCCGCCGGCCTCTACGCGCCGGAGGCGCGACCGTTCCGCCCGCACGTCACCGTCGCCCGGATCCGGCCCGGCGCCCGTGCGCGGCGCGTGGTCGACGCCCGGCCCGACCCGATCGCGTTCACCGCCGGCGACGTCGTGCTGTACCGCTCGCACGTCCGCCGCGGCGGCGCGACGTACGAGCCGCTCGTCACGCGCAGGCTGGCGTGAGCGTCGCACGGCGGCGCACGGTTTTCCGGGCTGGGAATCGCGAGCCGAACCACTAGAGTCGCTCCCTCATGACCATGCGGCCGGCCATGATGACTGCGGTGCTCGCCCTGCTCGTGCTGGCCGCGCCCGCCGAGGGGAAGCTGCGCTGGCGCGGATGCCCGGAGGCAGAGGGGGTCAAGTGCGCGCGGCTGAGCGTCCCGCTCGACCGCTCCGGCGCGACGCCGGGCAAGATCCCGCTGCGGGTCGCGCGCGTCGCGTTGAGCCGCCGGCGCGGCCACTACATGATGTACCTGTCCGGCGGCCCGGGCGGAGCGGGCGTGATCGAGATGATCGACGTGCTCCTCACCGTCCCGCAGCTCATCCGCGATTTCACCGTCCTCGGCTTCGACCAGCGCGGCACGGGGCGCAGCGGCCTGCTGCGCTGCCCGGCGATCGAGCACGACCCGCGCCTGCGCTCCACCAGCGCCGCCGAGGCATGCGCGCGCCGGATCGGGCCTAAGCGTGCCTTCTACACGACGCCGGATTCGGTCGAGGACATGGAGGCGATCCGGAAGGCCACCGGCGTGGACAAGCTCACGCTGTTCGGCATCTCCTACGGCACCGAGCTGGCGCTCGAGTACGCACGCGCGTACCCGACCCACGTGGAGCGGATGATCCTCGACTCCACCGTCGACCCCGACGACACCGACCCGTTCGGCCTCGCCGGCTTCCGCGCGATGCCCCCGACGCTGCGGGCGCTGTGCCCGGCCGGCTGCAGCGGCGTCAGCGCCGATCCGGCCGCGGACCTCTCGGCGCTCGTCGCCAAGCTCCGCGCGGCGCCGCTGCGCGGCAGGTGGTACGACGCCCGCGGGCGGTCACGGCGCGGCACCGTGCGGCCGACGGCGCTCTCCGACCTGATGTACGACGCCGACTACAACCCGGCCCTGCGCGCCGGGTTGCCGATGGCCGTCCGCGCCGCGCTCGACCACGACGACGCGGCGCCGCTCCTGCGGCTGCTGAACGCGTCCGACCAGTACGCGCTGCCGTCGGACCCGCGCGACTTCTCGGCCGCCCGCTACGCCACGGTCTGCGAGGAGACGCCGCTGCCCTGGCCGCGCGGGACGCCGCTCGCCGACCGGTCCCGCGTTGCCCGCGAGCGCGCGCTGGCGCTGCCGCCGTCGGCGTACTTCCCGTTCGACGCGGAGGTCGCCTACGCCGACGAGATCGACCTCTGCCTGCGCTGGCCCGACCCCGGCCGGCCGCCGCGCCCGGTCGGCGCTCCTTATCCCGCCGTGCCGACGCTGTTCCTCCAAGGGGAAGAGGACCTGCGCACGCCGCCGGAGGTGTCCGCGCGCGTCGCGACGCTCATCCCGGGCGCGCGGCGCGTGACGGTGCCGGGCGTCGGTCACGCGATCATCGGCGCCGACACGAGCGGCTGCGGGAGCCGGCAGCTGCTCCGCTTCCTGGCGGACAAGAGCGTGCGTGACCGCTGCCCGCGGGTGCCGACGGACGTGCCGGCCACCGGCGTGCCGCCATCCTCGTTCGCCCAGCTCCCGCCCGCGCCCGGGCTCACGGGGAAGGCGGGGCAGACGGTGAGCGCGATCGACGCGACGCTGGACTTCGTCGACTTCGCGCTCTCGCCCGCGATCGACTTCCAGGGCCGCGGCGGCGGGCTGCGCGGCGGCAGCTACCGGCTCGGGCGGCGCCTGACGCTCAGCGAGGTCGTCGTCGTGCCGGGCGTGCGGGTCAGCGGGCGCGAGCTGCACTCCGGTGGGATGCGCTTGCGCGTGGCCGGGAGCGCGGCGGCGCACGGGCGGATCGAGGTCAGCCGGCGCGGGCGGCTGCGCGGCCGCCTCGGAGGCCGGCGCGTCCGAGCCCGGTTGGCGAATGGCGCGCCGCATCCGGCGACGTTGTTCGGCGCCGCGCTGGCCCAGGCGGCGACGGTCACGCCGCCGCCCTCTGCGCGGCCGTAGGGCCGTCCTCGATCGCCGGTGCCGGGCGCCGGCGAACGGCGGGCATTGAAGGGAGAGGGTTCGTTCGGGTCGGCGGGAGCGACGAGAACGTCGAGAT
>DATHJG010000307.1:0-2271 GCA_035489875.1 Solirubrobacteraceae bacterium
CGCGATCTGCCCGCAACCCCTCTTGCGGCGCGCATCCGCATCCAGGCGGCAGCCACGCGAAGGCGTCTAGCAGGCGAAAGGAGAAGCGCGGTGGGCGCAGCCTGACGAGCAGTCGCTCGCGGGTTGCGGTGCCCTGATCCACCGGATGCCGCACCATGCCGCGACGGAGCTGCGCGGCTGCGCGCGATCGCCGGTAAAGGATCGCCTCCGCGCGACAGCTTTGCCCCGTATGCAACATCCTGGCCCTCTCGTCGCCTCTTAGTTGATATGAACCCCGGCGACACGCTGGCCGCGCCGATGGCCTCGCCCGACACCCAGCAGGAGGTCTTGGTCCGCGCGCTGCGCGTCGGGCTGCGGATTGCTCTCGGCGTGCTCGGGGATCGCGAGGCGGCAGCGGAAGTCGCCCAGGAGGTGGCAATCGTCGCGCTCCGGCGGCACGGTTCGCTGCGCGACCCGCGCGCGCTCGACGCGTGGCTGTACCGAACCGCGGTGCGGGCGGCGTTGCGAGAAGCGGAGCGAAGCCGCACACGACGAGCGGCAGAGCGCGCGGCGGCTGTTTCGGAACACGCGCCGGATGCCGCCGCGATCGCCGCCGCGCAGCTGCTCGCCGAGCTTCCCCCGCGCCAGCGTGCGGCGCTGACCCTGCGCTACGTGCACGATCTCGACGACCACGCGATCGCGACCGCGCTCGGCTGCCGCCCCGGCACCGTGCGTTCCCTGCTCTCGCGCGGGCTTTCCACCCTCCGCGAGCAGGCCGACCCCGACGACCGGATGATCTCATGAGCGACGACCTGCAGACGCTTCTCCGCCCGCTGCGCGAGCTTGAGCCGACGAGCGACGAGTTCGCTCGCGCCCGGGCCGCGCTCCGCGATCAGAGGCTGGAACGGCTTGATCCGCCGGCGGCCGCCGCCCGTCGCGCCGTCCGGCCGCGGCCGTTCGGTCGCCGGCGATTCGCGGTGCTGGGAGCCGCTTCGCTCGCGACCGCGGTGGCCGTGGCTTTCCTTCCCGCCGGAGATGGCGACTCGCTGCGCAGCGCGCTCCGGGCCGCCGCCGCGGCAGCAGCGGCCGACGCGCCAGTGGACGCGCCGTTCACCGGCTACCGGCACATCGTCGAGCGCGTCCGCGAAGAGGTGTCCGGCTCGCCGCCGCGCGAGTTCCTCCATGAAGTTTGGATCGACGCGCAGTGGCGCGGCGTCGAGCGCGGCGGCGCAGGCGACGCGACGCTCGCCGAGACGAGGCCGCTCGTCGCTCGCTCGGGACCGTTCGGCCAGGCACCCCTCGCCGAGCTGCCGACAGATCCCGACGCGTTGCTGCGCGCCCTCAACGCGGCCTATGACGACGGCAGCTACGCGGCGCCCGCCGCCGCGTGGCTGGAGCAACCGAAGCGTGACGAGGAAGACCGCCGAGCTGAGATGGCGCTCGCGACGGCCTGGCTGATCGCCGAGTCCAACGCCACGCCTGAGCTGCGGGCTGCCGGCTTCGGCGTCCTGGAGCGCCTCGGCGGCGCCCGCGACCTCGGCACGCTCCGCGACGACGAGGGCCGGGCGGGCCGCGGGCTTGAGATCACGTGGGGCGGCACCCTGGCCAAGGGGGATCGCTGGTCGTCTGCCATGCGGCTGATCTTTGACTCGGCGACCGGCGAGATTCTCAGCGTCAGGCTCAGCGGAAACGTCGGGGACCAGCGCCACGACAGCGAGCGCACCTACCTCCGCGCCGAGCACGTCCGATCGATCCCGCCGGGCATGAGCGGCGCGGGCTAGTCTCGGGACCGCGGGTCGCCAGTCAAACCAGGCCAATCGTCGGCCGGCGGCTGCTGCATCGAGGCAGGAGCGGCAGCCGATGTCAGGCGAGCGATGTAGCGCGCGCGTGTTGGAGTGCGGCGTACGCAGGTGCAGACGGCCACGGTCTTTCGGTTGAGCCGACGCCGTGAGATAGCTTCCGGGCGTGCCGCTCCACGAAGAGCTTCTCGCGCGGTTGGAGCGCTGCTTGAGCGACGAGCGGTTTCCATGGCTGTCGGCGCGGCGGCCGGCGCTGTCGGACGAGGACATGGCGCAACTCACGGAGCCGATCGGGATCCGGCTGCCGCCGGAGCTGCGGCTGTGGTGGCGTTGGTTCAACGGCGCGACCACACCGGGACGCGTGCCGCTGACTCCCGCGCTCGAAGTCCTTTCGCTCGAAGTCGCGCTGGAGGCACGGGCGGCGATGAGAACTATCGCCGCAGATGTCGGCGAGACGCGTGACGAGGACATCGAGAGTCTCTGGCCGTTCTCG
>DATHJG010000308.1:0-2054 GCA_035489875.1 Solirubrobacteraceae bacterium
GTCGACACCTACCACGCCAACGTGGAGGAGAAGGACTTCGCAGCGGCGTTCACGCTCGCGGGCGACCGGCTCGCGCACGTGCACGCGTCGGCCAACGACCGCGGCGCACCGGGCGCCGACCACATCGACTGGCCGGGGTTCCGCGACGCGCTGCGCACCGCCGGCTACGACGGCCCGGTCGTGATCGAGTCGTTCACGGCCGAGAACGAGACGATCGCCACGGCGGCGTCCGTGTGGCGCCCGCTGGCCGCCAGCCAGGACGCGATCGCCGTCGACGGCCTCGCGTTCCTGCGCGCGCTGCTGGCCTGATCCACCCGTCTGCCCCGCCGCGCGGGCGGCTGGGATGCCGGCCGCGTGGCACGAGTCGCACGACGTGACCGTCGAGCCGCGCCGGCTCGTGCGGTCACAAGACCGCAACCTGGGCCCGCCGCGTGCGCGGCTACCCTGACGCGAGGTCCAGCATGCGCTTCGCGCTCGCTCACCCGGCGCTCCGCTCCTCGGAGCCAGTGCCGTCCGTCGTCACCTTCCGCAAGCCCCTCGCGGACGGCGCCGCGACCACCGTGCACGTGGCGGCCTTCCCGCTCGCGCGGGTCGCCGTGCGCGTGGTCCGGCTGGAGCGGCCGGAGGCGCTCGTGTCGTGGTGCCGCCGCGACGGCGTCGCGCACGCGATCGTCGGCGGCTTCTTCGTGCGCCCCGGCGATGCGCCGCTCGGCGAGCTGCGGATCGGCGACGCGGCGGTGGAGCACGTTCCGTTCACGCCGCCGTGGGGCGCGCTGCGCGCGTGCGTGCACGCCGGGCCGGGCGGCGTCGCGATCGCGCGCCGCGCCGATCTCCCCGCGCTCCCGCGCGGCGACCTGCTCCAGGCCGGGCCGCTGCTCGTGCGCGACGGCGCGTCCGTCGTGACCGGGGAGGACGACGAGGGCTTCTCCGCCGGCGCACACCAGTTCGACTCCGACATCAGCGACGGGCGCCACCCGCGCTGCGCGCTCGCGGTGACCCGCAGGCAGCTCCTCGCGCTCGCCTGCGACGGTCGTCACGCCGACGAGGCCGGGCTCACGCTCGCCGAGCTGGCCGACGCGCTGGTCGGGCTCGGCGCCCGCACGGCGCTCAACCTCGACGGCGGCGGCTCCGCGTCGCTCGTCTGCCACGGCAAGCTGGTCAACCGCCCGCGCGAGCGGCACGGGATCGAGCTGCTCGAGGGCCGTCAGATCGCCACGGCGCTCGCGTTGTCCGTCCGCTGACGAGCGCCTCCGTGCCATACTGACGGTCTGTTGCCTGACGCGTTGCGTGTGGTGTCCGGAACGCTCTTCTACCCGCGTGGTGGTTCTGCGTTCGTCACCCGTGCGCTCGCGCTCGGGCTGCGCGACGAGGGCATCGACGTGACGCTGATCGCCGGCTCGCGCAGCGATCACGGTGCGCTGAGCGACGCGCGCGCGTTCTACGCGGGCATCGACGTCCATCCGGTCGACTTCACCGCGGCGCTGGGAAGCGCGGAGCCGATGGGCGGCGCCGGCGTGGCGGGCGCGGCGCCCGCGCATCCGTCGTTCGAGGATCGCCCCGGCGCCGCCGACCGCGTCTTCGCGGCGCTCGACGACGCCGCCTACCGCCGCCAGGTCGACGCCTGGACGCGCGAGCTGCGCGCGGTGGAGGCCGCCGGCGCCGACGTCCTGCACCTCCACCACCTGACGCCGCTGAACGCCGCCGCCGCGGTCGCCGCGCCCGGCGTCCCGATCGTCTCGCACCTGCACGGCACCGAGCTGCTGATGCTCGAGGCGATCGCGACCGGCGCGGGCTGGGCGCACGGCGCCGCGTGGGCGGAGCGGCTGCGGACGTGGGCGCACCGCGCCGAGGCGATCGTCGTGGCGCCGGGGAACCGGGAGCGCGCGCTGACCCTGCTCGGCGTGGACGGCGACCGCGTCGTCACGCTGCCCAACGGCTTCGACCCGATGACGTTCCGGCCGCTCGACGTCGACCGCCGCGCCGTGTGGGAGCGGGTGCTCGTCGACGCGCCGCGCGGCTGGCAACCGGGCGGGGAGCCCGGCAGCATCCGCTAC
>DATHJG010000309.1:0-2859 GCA_035489875.1 Solirubrobacteraceae bacterium
GCTCGGTGGGCAGGTAGCGATGCGCGTCAACCCGCGTGTAGTACGCGTCGGGAGTGGTCATCTCCCCATTCTCACCGGTCTCGGCATACTGGCACCTGCAACTCATGGGTTGCGATCTCGAAATCGCTGTGCAACCATTGAGTTGCAATCGATCGAGAGGCAGGAGATGACCCACACCGCATCCACGCGCACCGGGCTCGTGCTCGCCGTGCTGTTCGCCGGTGCCTTCGTGATGGGGTGCGCCGAGATGCTCGTCGTCGGCCTGATCGACCTGATCGTCGACGACCTCGCGGTGTCGATTCCCGCTGCAGGCGCGCTCGTCACCGCCAACGCGCTCGGGCTCGCGATCGGCGGCCCGGTTCTGACCTTCCTGAGCACTCGATTCGACCGCAGGAAGGTACTGCTGGCCGCAACGGCCGTGTTCGTGCTCGCGAACCTGATTCCCGCGCTCGGCGCCGGGTACCCGGCGTTCCTCTCCGCCCGCGTCGTCATCGGCGCGGTGCAGGGCCTGTACATCGCGGCCGCGATGGTGACCGCGACCTCCATCGTCCCGCCCGAACGCACCGGTCGCGCGATGGCCGTCGTCATCTCCGGCTTCGCGACCGCGAGCGCCGCAGGACTGCCGCTCGGCACGCTGCTCGGACAGGCGGTCGGATGGCGCGGCTCGTTCGCCGCCGTCGTCGCGGTCGGCGTCGTCGTGCTGGCGATCGCGATCGTCATCCTCCCGTCGGTGCCCACTTCGCACGAGACCCGGGCGATCGGCCAGGCGCGGTACGCACTCGCGCCGCGCGTGCTCGCGATGCTGGCACTGTGCGCCCTGATCTTCTTCGCCACCCAGTCGGCGTTCACCTACCTGGTGCCGTTCCTCGACGAGGTCACGGGCATCTCCGGTCCCGCTGTGAGCGCGTTCCTTCTCGCCTACGGCGTCGCGACCGCGCTCGGATCGTACGCGGGCGGCCGCTTCGCCGACACGAACGCATCGCGGGCGCTGATCGTCGGCTCGCTCGGCGTGACGGCGTCGCTGCTGGCCATGGTCCTCTTCGGCGGGAACGCGCTGGTCGTCGCCGCAGCCATCCTCGGCATCGGGCTATTCGAGATGGGCATGGCGCCATCGATGCAGCACCGCGTCGTCAGCCTCGCCGGACCGGGTGCGCCGCTCGCGGCTTCCCTCCCCGCATCCGCCGTCAACGCCGGCATCGCGGGCGGCTCGTTCGCCGGTGGCGTCGCGATCACCGGTGGCGGCGTCCCCGCTGCGGTGCTCACGGGCGCCGTCGTGGCGGCCGTCGCGGTCGTCGCCGCCTGGGCGACCAGTCTCCTGAAGCCCGTTGCAACCCACCGAGAGGAAGTTCGTCATGAGCACGACCGCCAATCAGCCGTCCGTCATTGATGAGCGAGCGTTCGCCGTGCGGCGAACGATCCGCATCGCCGCCCCCATCGAGAAGGTGTGGTCGGCGGTCACCGAGCCCGAGCACATCTCCCGCTGGTTCGGGGCGACCGAGTTCGACGGCACCGGCGCCGGGTCCCGCGGCACCATGACCTTCGGACCCGACCGCCCCATCCCCGTGCGCATCGAGGCGATCGATGCCCCACGCATGGTCAGCTATCGCTGGAACAACGACGACGCCCTCGGCACGCACCCTGCGGAGCTCGACGAGGCCACCTCGACCGTCTTCACGTTCACCCTCGAGCCCGTGCCGGACGGCACGCAACTCACGGTGGTGGAGACGGGGTTCGGCGCCACCTCCGACCCGGCGGAAAACATGCGCCGTCACGCCCTCGGCTGGGTCAGCGAGCTCGACAAGCTGGTCGCCCTGCTCGAGGACGCACGGTGACGACCGCGACGCTGGTCCCAGTGTTCGCCGCCCTGGGGGACGAGACGCGCTGGAGCATCCTGACGGCGCTCGGCGACGGCGACGCATCGGCATCCGCTCTCGCCGGCCGGCTGCCCGTGTCGCGGCAGGCGATCGCGAAGCACCTGACCGTGCTGCAGGATGTCGGCCTGGTCGAGCCGGTGCGCGCCGGCCGCGAGGTGCGATACCGGGTCATCGGGTCGCAGTTGAGCGCCACGGCGAGCCGCCTGGACGCGATCGGGGCCGAGTGGGACCGCCGCCTCGCGGCGATCAGGGAGATCGCCGAGGGGCTTTAGGTGCACCAGCGGGCACGACGACCGTCGCATCCGCCTGGGTGAACCCGCGGCGCCGCAGGGCCCGCGCCCGCTTGCCCGCGCTTCGCAGCCGCGGGTTGACGTACTCGTCGATCCCGAAGTTGAGCAGGGCGAGTGCCATGCCGACGAGGGCGATGCAGAGCCCGGCCGGCAGGTACCACCACCACTTGTCGGGGAACGCGTTGAGCGACTGCGCCCAGAACAGGATCGTGCCCCAGTTCCACTGCGTGATCGGCGTGATCCCCACGAACGCCAGCGTGGTCTGGGTCAGGATGGCGGCGGTCACCGTGCCGACGAAGCTCGACGCGATCACGGCCATCAGGTTGGGCAGCATCTCGACGGCGATGATGCGCCACAGCGGTTCGCCGTTGGCGCGGGCGGCCTGCACGAAATCGCGGTTGCGCAGCGACATCGTCTGCGAGCGCAGCACCCGGGCGCCCCACGCCCACCCGGTGATCGCGAGCACGATCGCGATCAGCAGCATGTTCGGGTCGTCGAAGTTCGACGTGATGATGATGATGAGCGGCAGCGCCGGGATGACCAGGAACACGTTCGCCAGCGCCGAGAGGATCTCGCTCCCCGCCCCGCGGATGTACCCGGCGGTCACCCCGACCAGCACCGCGACCAGGGTGCCGAGGATGCTGGCGCCGAACCCGACGAACATCACGTCGCGCGTTCCGATGATGATCTGACTC
>DATHJG010000310.1:0-3883 GCA_035489875.1 Solirubrobacteraceae bacterium
CCGGGAGCTCCGCGGGCGGCACCGCCCCCGCTGCCTTGAACCCATCCGCCGGCGAATGTCCACCCGTGCCCGGCAAGTGGCGGATCGCCAGGGCGACGAGCAGGCCGGACAGCGCCAGCAGCGGCAGCGGCCACCAGGTCGGCGGCGCGTCGAATCCGAGCTCCTTCGGCAGATCGGTGAACAGCGTCTCCTGCAGCCACGCGACCAGCTTGAGGAACCCGTACGCCGCGGCGGAGACCGGGACCCCGATCAGCGCAGCGAGCACCAGCAGGCGGACGTAGGCGCGGGAGCGCAGCAGCGCGACGGGGTCGGGCTGCACTGCGCCCGCCGCCTAGCCGCCGGCGCTGCCGACCGGCGGGCCGGCGACGCGCACGGCGGATGGCCCGCCGGCGCCGGCGACCTCGCGCTGCTCGCGCAGGGTCTGGTGGCGCAGCGCGACGATGCCGGCGGCGATCAGCGCCGCGAGCAGCACGATCCCCCAGAGCGTGCGCAGCGCGTGCGTGGGCCCCCAGGCGATCAGCAGCAGGTACACGACCGCGACGGACGACCACACGATCGCCTGGCGCTCGTTCAGGATGGGCGCGATCCGGCCACGCACGGCGATCGCCGCGCGATGCGGGCCGGCCAGCAGAGCGCCCAGCACCATGATCGCGCCATAGAGCACGGCGGCCCAGCCGATCTGGGCGAGGATCGACGTGCTGATCAGCCAGACGCGCCGGCCGCTGTCCTGCGAGCTCGGCGCCGCGAGGGCGTCCACGGCGTAGTTGCCGGCGAGCCGCCGCACGACGAGCACGGAGAGCCCGACGAGCACGAATGCGCATCCGACGTTGCGGATCGTCTCCCGCCGCGCGCCGCGGGCGAGGAAGATCGCCAGCGCGTACAGCGCGAGCACGAGCACCAGCAGCCAGGTGCTCAGCACCCGGACCGCCCGGACACCGGTCTGGGCCGCGCTCAGCCGATCCGAGCTCATGACCTCGAGCTGGCCCGCGTCGGGCGGGATCCTGTCCAGCGTCGTCGCGGACAGCCCGAGCTCCGCGCCGAGCGTTCGCACGAGCTCGCCGAGGTCGACGGTGACGACGCCGTTCCCGGTCGTGATCCCGAACCCGGTCTTGTTCTCGAGCACGTTGCTGAGCTTCTGCTGGGCGGTGGAGCTCGCCTGGATCCAGAGCTGCTGCACCCGTGGCGAGTCGAGCAGCCGTTCGACCCCGTCCGTGGCCGGCTGCCGCAGCGCGCCGGCCAGCGTCGGGGCGAGCGGCTTGAGGTTGTTCGGGAGGCGCTCCTCGAGCCCGCTGGCGACGTCGACGTTGGCGTAGAGCTGGTCGACGAGGTACACGGACAGGGCCGCGCGCACCTGCGGGTCCTCGATCAGGTCCGTGCTCGCCTCCTTCCACGACTCGTTGTCGAGCATCTGGCGGTCCACCCAGGTGGTCAGCACGGATGCGAACGCGATCAGCGACGCGACGACGATCAACGTCCAGATCGCGATCCGCCGGCGCTTGCTGATCATGTCCGGCACGCCGCCTCAGACCACCGGGTCGGTGACCTGGAACGCGATGAGCAGCGTGACGAACGTCACGGCGAGGAAGAACGGGAGCTGCACGCCGACCGCTCCGGCCATGAGCCCCTCGGCCGCCGATCCGGAGATGACACGGTCATCGCTCAGCCACGCGGCGGCGACCGTCGCGCCGAGGATGCCCAGCAGCGCGAGGCCCAACTGCGCCCACCCCGCCCAATCGGGCGCGTCGAGGACGATGTACAGGACGGACGCCGCGGTGCCGCCGAATGCGGCGAGCGCCGCGATGCCCGCGCCGAGCGAGATGACGGCGAACGGCGCGACCACCGCGGCGGTGCCGGCGAGGAGGAGCCAGATGAGGAGGGCGAGGAACTCGATGGCCGCCCGAGCGTCCGCCATCCGGCGCCCCGGCGCATCACCCGGATCGGACGATCCGGCCGCCAGGCGTCAGGCGGGCGTTCCCGCGCGCCGCTCGACGGCCTCGACGGCCGCCCCGACGGTCTCGTACACGCAGTCATCGCCGACCGCGTCGAACACGCCCGCGCGCCGCCAGAGCGCGAGCACCGGCGGATGCACGTCGACGAACGACAGCGAGACGTCGTTCGCCGCGAGCTCCTCCGCCACCTGGACGATGATGTCGGCGCCGTCCGTGTCGCTCAGGTGGATGGCCGTGGCGTCGATCACGATCGCCTTCGCCGACGGGTCCGCGTGCGCGAGCTCGCGCATCCGCGCCCGGAAGCGGTCCGCGTCGGCGAAGAACAGCGGACCGTCGACGCGGGCGACGAGCACGCCGGGGACCGCATCCAGGGCCTCGTGGCGCGCCGCGTCGTGGTAGAGGCCGGAGGCCGCGTCGCGCCGGAGCTCCCGGATCGAGGTGCGCGACGAGCGCCAGATCAGCAGCAGCAGCGAGAGCACGACGCCGATCACGATCCCCTGGATGATCCCGAAGAACAGGATGCCGAGGCCCGCCCCCATGAAGAAGATCCAGTCCGGGCGGTTGACCGCGTAGTAGCGCTTGAACTCGCGCAGCGTGATGAGGCCGATCATCGCGTCGATCACCACTGCGCCGAGCGTGGCGCCCGGCAGGGTCTTGAACAGGCCGGCGATGAACAGCATCGTGAGCAGGATGAATCCCGCGTTGATGAGCGACGCCATCTGCGAGCGCTGGCCGGCGGTGTCGGCGACCGATGTCTTGGAGAGGCTGCCATCGCTCGCGAAGCCGCCCACCAGTCCGGCGGCGCCGCACGCGACGCCCTGCGCGATCAGCTCCTGGTCGGTGTCGATCTCGTACTGGTGCTTGCGCGCCATCGAGCGGGCGGCGGCCAGGGATTCGGAGTAGCCCACGAACACGATGGAGAGCGCTCCGGTCAGCAGCGCCGTCGTCTCGCTCCACCCCACGTCGGGCAGCCCGACTGAGAACAGACCGGTCGGCACGTCGCCGGTGATCGCGACGCCGTGGTCGGCGAGGTCGAGGGCGCTGGAGGCGCCGATCGCCAGCGCGACGACGATCAGCATCCGCGGCCAGCGCGGCAGGAAGCGCCGCATGACGAGGAGCAGCCCGAGGGAAGCGGCCCCGACAGCGAGCGGCGTGAGACTGATGTCCGGGAACTCCTCGATCGTGCCCCACAGCTTCTCGGCGTAGGTGCCGTCCACGGCGGGCACCCCGAGCAGCGCGTCGGACTGATCGATCACGATGCCGATCGCGAACCCGAGCACGAAGCCGGACATGACCGCCTTGGACAGGAACGTCGAGACCCATCCCATGCGCAGCAGCCCGAGGGCGATGTAGACCGCGCCCGTCGCGAGCGCGAGCGCGGCCGTGTAGCCGACCGCCTTCGTGGTCCCGAGCGCGGAGGCTCCCACCAGCGGGGTGATGACGGCGGCCGAGACGGCGCAGACGGCGGCGCTCGGGCCCTGCACGAGCTGGCGCGAGGTGCCGAAGAGGGGATACGCGAGAAGCGCCGCGAAGGCGGTGTAGAGGCCGTACTGCACCGGTACGCCGGCGAGCGTCGCGTAGGCGAGGCACTGCGGCACGAGCAGCGCCCAGACCGACAGGCCGGCCACCGCATCGCTGGCCAGCCACTTGCGATCGTAGGCTGGCAGCCAGGCCAGGATCGGGACGTACCGGCGCAGGACGCCCATCTGCGCCCGCTCAGATTCCCGTCTCGGCGGTCACGCGCCCCGATGCCACGGCGTCCTGCAGCGCCGCGTAGTCGCGCTCGTTCTGGTCCGCGTACCGCTCCGCGAAGGTCGCGAGGGCGCGGTCGAACGCCTCGCCCGAGCCGAGGTAGCTCGCGATCGCGATCGCGTCGCCCGAGCGCGCGTGCGCCCTGGCGAGCGTCCAGCTGCACATCTGCGCGTAGGACTCCA
>DATHJG010000311.1:0-3407 GCA_035489875.1 Solirubrobacteraceae bacterium
TGTCCATGGCCACCCGAACCCTCCGCGGCGCCCTGGCGGGCGCGGCGGCCGCCGCGGTGTGGGCGGCGCAGCAGCCGCTGGACCGTCGCGTCTTCGGCGTGGCGTACGACGACACCGTACTGCTCGGGCGCTGGGTGGTCCCGTCCGGCGACCGATGGCAGCCGGCCGGCGTCGCGCTGCACCTCGTCAACGGCGCGGTGTTCGGCGCGGCGTATGCGAACGTCGCGCCGTCGCTGCCGGTCCCGGCAGGGCTTCGCGGGCCGCTGGCCGGCCTCGCCGAGCACCTGGCGACGTGGCCCGGCACGGCCGTGCTCGACCGCGTCCACCCGGCGCGCTCGCAGCTCCCGCAGCTATGGGGCTCCGGCCGCGCGTTCGCGCAGGCGACCTGGCGCCACGTGCTGTTCGGCATCGTGCTGGGTGAGCTCGAGCGGCGGCTGAACCCGCCGGAGGAGATCGTCGCGCCGGTCGACGACGCGGTCGTCTCCACGAACGGCCACGGCTCCGTCGAGCACGTCGTCACGCCGCTCTGAGCCAGCGCGTCGCCATCACCGGCGCGTCCGGGTTCGCCGGCGGTCACCTCGCCTCGGCCTGCCTCGCCGCGGGCGACGATGTGGTGTCCTTGACGCGCGCCGGCGGCGGGCCGGGCGGCGTGGCGGTCGACCTGCTCGACGCGGACCGCGCGCGCGCGGCGATCGCCGCGGCGCGACCCGACGTCGTCTACCACCTGGCCGCGCTCGCGCACGTCGGCCGCTCGTGGAGCGACCCCGGCGCGACGCTCGCGCAGAACCAGGCGATGACGCTCAACGTGCTCGAGGCGCTGCGGACCGAGGCGCCCGAGGCGATGCTCGTCGCCGTGTCGTCCGGCGAGGTCTACGGTCCGCCGGCGGCGTTGCCGGTCGACGAGCGCGCGCTGCTGCGGCCGCAGAACCCGTACGCGGTCTCCAAGGCCGCCGGCGACCTCCTCTCCGGCTTCTACGCCGACGCCCACGGCCTGCGCGTCGCGCGCCCGCGGGCGTTCAACCACGCCGGCCCGGGCCAGCCGGCGCTCTACGCGCTCGCCTCCTTCGCCCGCCAGGTCGCGGCAGGGCTCGAGGCCGGCGAGGACCCGATCCGCGTCGTGACCGGCAACCCCGACGCCCGGCGGGACTACACGGACGTGCGCGACGTCGTCCGCGCGTACCGGCTGCTCGCGGCGGCGGGCGAGAGCGGCCTGGCGAACGTCTGCTCGGGGCGCTCGGCGTCGGCGCGCGAGCTCGTCGCGGCGCTCGGCGCAGCCGCGGCCGTGGAGATCGACCACGTCGTCGACCAGCGCCTCGTCCGGCCGCACGAGGTGATGGAGATCCGCGGCAGCGCCGCCGGGCTGCACGAGCTGACCGGCTGGGAGCCGGAGATCCCGCTCGAGACGACGCTCGCGGACACCGTCGCCTGGTGGCGTGCGGAGATCCGCGCGGGCCGGGCAGGCGCCCGCGTGCACGAGTAACGTCGCCTGGCAGGCGAAACCGATCTCCGAGCGTCAGGGGAACCGCGGGTCGCCCGGCCGCAGGTCGAGTGCGCCGCCCTCCGCGCAGGCGCCGCTTCGGTACTGCTCCGGCATCTCCTGGTAGACGCCGTTGAACTGCGCGAGCGCCATCGCACGGCCCTGCTCGGCCGTCGCACCGAGCTGCTGCGCGGTCCACGCCATCGTCTGCAACGAGCGGCACTCGGTCTCGGCCTCGTCGATCACGCCGCGCAGGTGCCAGGACTCATGGGACAGCACGTCCACGGCCATCACGGTCTCGCGCCCGTGCCGCCCGCACGCGATGCCCGTGCGCCCGACGCACGCGAGCTCCTTCGCCCGGCGCCCCTCGGCGAGCGCGTCGAGCTCGGCGCAGGACTGCTTGCGGATCTTGGTCTCGTCCTGCGGCGTCCCGTCTGCGTCGAACCGCACGCTGCCCTCCACGATGTCCCATCCGATCAGCCGCGCCAGCGGCCCGGGGCAGTGCACGTCGACGGGCCGTCCGGCGATCTGCGACGCGATCACGCCGAGTCGCTGCTCGTTGCCGCGCCGGTCGCGCCAGTCGGCGATCCACCATCCCGCCGCGCCGAGCACCACCACGGCGGCGGTCAGCTTGACCCAGATCGGCGTCGTGGGATACGTGCGCGTCATCGCACGGCAGGTATCGGCGCGCCCGATCCGCCCCTAGACTCGTGGGTGCCGGCCGGAGTAGCTCAGGTGGTAGAGCAACGGATTTGTAATCCGTGGGCCAGGGGTTCGACTCCCCTCTCCGGCTTCAGGGGTCGAACCGCGACAACTCGTGGTCAGCGGCCCACCGAATTCCTTTGCTCTGGTTGTTGGCCGCTGGTTCCAGGCGAAGCGTCGTGTGTCCGCGCGTGGTCGTGTCGCAGGGAACCATGTAGATGCCTAGCGTGGCTGGGCAGTAGACGGCGAAGTACTCCACCTCGCCGATGTACGGGCGCGCGCGTACGTACTTGGTGTTGCTGCGCACGCTCTGCGGCCTGAACTCGATCGTTCCGTGCTTGAGCCGGCCGGTTTTGCACTGCACCCGCAGAAATCGGTCGCCGAGGTCGAGGACCATGTCGTACCGGTGGTTCGTTCCCCACGGCATCAGCACCTCGAAGCCGCGCTCGACGAACGCGGCCAGGATCGCTGCCTCGCTGCGCTGCCCGACGTCGACCGGGTGGTTGCTGAGCGGGCGGGGTGGCGGTGGGAACGGACGCACGGACGTCATCTTCCCAAGCGTTCGGCGATTCGGGCCGGTTTGCAGGGAATTGTTAGCTTTGCTAAGCCTTAGCTTGAGGCTTAGAATCCGATCCGGCGAAGGCGATCGGCCGCTTCGCGATCGAGGATCGTCACCGAGTCGAACGGATCGGCCGCAGCGCCGTCCGCCAGCGCCCGGCGGAGCGCCTCCCACTCGCGCAGCAGGTGCTCGTAGAGGCTGTCCGAGATGCGGTCGTTCCCCTGCGCCGCACGGCCGGCGCGGCAGAGGTCCGCGTCGGCGTCGAGCAGGACCAGGTGGGCCTGGACGGCCGCCGCCGCCGCGGCATTGGCGAGCCGGTGGCCGTGCCGCAGCGCGGTCGTGACCGCCATCGCGCCCGACCCCGCGGCGAGAGCCGCCGCCAGATCCGCGCGCCACGCCGCGAGCGCGGTCTCCCACTCCGCCCCGAGCGCCGCGCACGTGTCGTCCGGATCCAGCACCGGCACGCGCGCGCCGTCCACCACCCGCGCCGCGAGCGTCGACTTCCCCGCCCCCGGCGGCCCGCCGATCACGACGAGCGCGCCCCGCGGATAGCGCAGGACCGCCGGGCCGCTGCTCCCCCGCAGCCAGGTCACCCCGGCGGGGGCGAGCGCGCGGCGGCGGGCCCGATCCCCGCGCGGCCCCGCCATCCGGCGCAGCAGCTCGCCCGTC
>DATHJG010000312.1:0-2904 GCA_035489875.1 Solirubrobacteraceae bacterium
GCGGAACCGTCGTCGATCACTCCAGCGTTGCGCGCGGCGAGCCGGCGTCTGAGACGACCCTCGGCAGACGCGCGCTCGGGACGAGGTCGGAGAGTATGCCCGCCTCGAGCGCTGGCTCCCGCATTGCTCAGCGGATGCGGGAGCCCATAACGCGCGAGTCCAGACAGCTCCGTCTCGTCCCTTGCGCAAGCGACAGCCGCCTCCAGGGAGACGCCTGCTTTCGCGGCGGTTGCGGCACTTCCGTGGGATCTCTGCCATGTCGCACGAGCATCGCGACCGCCGTGCCGACCGTGGCCGGGCCCACGGTGGGTTTGCGCTTCGCCGTCTCCTAGTGCTAGCCCCGGCCAGACAGCACCCTCGGATCCGAGCCGACGGCCGGTCGGGCATCTAGCCCGCCCGATACACCGGAAGGCGGAGCGAAGTGGGCCGGGGAGGATTCGAACCTCCGTCTGCCGGGTTATGAGCCCGCTGCTCTGACCGCTGAGCTACCGGCCCGCTCCGCAGACGAAGGCTAGTGCGCCCGCGCGGCGGCGCGTGCCAGGGCGACGTCCGGCGCCAGCGCGAGCGTCACCGTGCCGCCGGCGCGGTGGAGCGCGGCGGCGCCGGAGGCCGTGCGCCAGGCGTCCGGGCCGGCCGGCGTGGAGTCCGGCAGGCCGCCGTCGCCCCAGGCGCGCAGGGCGGTCGCGAACTGCTCCTCGTCGGCGCGCGTGTCCCACGTCCAGCGGGCGACCACGGCCCGGTCGTCGCCGCGGGCGAGGAACGCGTAGCGATCGCCGCCCCAGCCCGCCGCCGCGTCGTTCGACGACGTCCCGCCGGCCCGCGCCAGCAGCCGCCCGGTCAGCCACTCGCCGAGCGTCCCGCGCTGCAGCGTGCGCCAGCCCTCCCCCAGCGCGTCCACCGGCCCGCGGATCGAGACGCGCTCGGGCTGGTCGACCTCGACGTAAGCCTGAGGGTGCAGCACCTGCTCGGTCGACGCCGGCGGCCGGAAGCGCAGCGCGGCGTTCACGATCGTCCAGCGACCGCGACCCAGCTCCAGCAGCCGGTTCACGAAGGCCTCGCCCGCGGTGTACGGGAACAGGAGCTGCGCCATCAGGAACGGCGGGAGGTCGCCGGTCGGCTGGAACGCGGAGGCCGCGAGGCCGCCGAACGTCTCCTCCGGTCCGAAGCGGTGCTCGACGTAGCGGTACATCATCGCGGTCGCGGTGCCCTCGATCATCGCGGTATACGCGAGCGCCGCGTCGTCGCCGGAGGCGAGCCGCTCCAGGTCGAAGTCGAAGCGCTGGTCCTCGAGCGCGTGGGTCAGCTCGTGCGCCACCGTCATCTCGTAGAGCACGCGGTTGGCGGTCTGGGCGCCCTTGACGATCCGCATCCGGCCCGAGCGCGGGTCGTAGTAGCCCGCGACCCCCTCGCCGTACGTCGACGCGGCCGCCTCGCCGAGGTCGGTCCCCGGCGGGAGCAGGCCGAGCAGCTCAAGCAGCTCGGCGTCCGCGCGGCGGCGCGCCGCCGGGTAGTCGGCGTCGAGCGACGCGACGGCCTCGCGCTGCGCCTGCTCGGGCGTCACCTCGAGCGGGTCGGGCGCGCGCGTGAACTGGAGCCCGCGCTCCCGCTCCACCCGATCGACGATCCGCTCGATCGGATCCGGCCGCAGCGGCGCCGCGGCGCGCTCCTCCTCGCCGCCCTCGAACAGGAGCGCGCAAGCGGCGAGAATGACCGTCAGGGTCAGGATGATGGCGAATGGCACCGATCGATCGTACGTCGAGGTCCGGCCTGCTTTGATTCGGCGCCACCGCATCCCCGCCGAGAACGCCTGAGAGATTGGACTTCGCCCATGCCGGAACGTGCCGCCCTCGTCACCGGAGCCTCGAGCGGGATCGGCCTCGCCATCGCGCGGATGCTGGGCGAGGAAGGCTACGGCCTCACGCTCGCGGCACGGCGGCCCGAGAAGCTCGCCGAGGCGGCGGCCGGCCTGCGCGACGCGGGCTGCGAGCTCGAGGAGGTCGCGGCGAACATGACCGACGAGGCGGACATCCAGCGCGTCGTCGCCGCCCACCGCGAGCGCTGGGGGCGCCTGGACGTGCTCGTCAACAACGCGGGCGTGGGCATCGGATCCAGCGTCGCCGAGCTGGTCACGAAGCGGGTCGACATGCAGCTCGACGTCAACCTCCGCGCGATCATCCTCTTCTACCGCGAGTGCACCGACCTGTTGCGCGCCGCCGGCGCCGAGCACCGCAACGCGCTGGTCGTGAACATGTCGTCGATCTCGGGCAAGTCCGGCCAGCCGTGGCTGAGCGTCTACTCGGCCACCAAGGCGGCCGTCGTCGGTTGGACGCAGGCGATGAACAAGGAGCTCAACAACGACGGGATCAAGTCGGTCGCGCTGTGCCCCGGCTTCGTCGACACGCCGATGAGCGAGTTCGTGCGCGAGCACGTCCCGCAGGAGGAGATGATCCGGCCCGAGGACATCTCGGAGGCGGTCCGCTACCTGCTGAAGACGTCGCCTTACTGCGTCGTTCCGGAGATCGTGTTCCAGCGGCGGGGCGAGGCGCTCTGACCGCGTGACGCCGTCGGCTCGAGCATCCCACGGCAAGGACACCGTCGCGTCGCTCCGCGCCCGGCTGGCGCGGCTCGAGCGCGAGGCCGCCGCGCGCCAGCGCCAGCTCGAGCACTACGCCGCCGACCTGCGCGAGATCTTCAAGCAGGAGCGCAACCGCGCGCAGGAGCTGCGCCGCTCCTACAAGGCGACCGTCCTGGCGCTCGCCAACGCAGTGGAGGCGCGCGACGCCTACACCGGTCGCCACGCCCAGCGCGTCGCCGCCTACGGGCTGCGGATCGCGCATGCCGCCGGCGTCGATGTCGATCCCCAGGTGGAGTTCGGCTTCCTGCTGCACGACATCGGCAAGGTCG
>DATHJG010000313.1:0-2324 GCA_035489875.1 Solirubrobacteraceae bacterium
GGGGAGCCGTCGAACGCAAGGAGCACGCGCTGCACATGACGCGGCTCGGCCGCGTGGACAACGGGACTGCGAACGGCATCGGCGAGCATGACCATCACCTGTCTCGGTGTGAATGCGCTTCTGCACAAAGTCTTTAGCACAGAACGTCTCTTGTCAAGACGTTCTGGCCGCGGTACCGTCGAACGCCCGTGACGTCGCTCGATGCAATCGCGTCCAGGCTCCCTCCGTCGTTGACCCACTGGCCTGGATATCTGCTCACGTTCATCGCGGAGCATGTGACCGATCGCTTCGAGCGCGAGATCGCGCAACACGGGATCCGCACCAGGCACGCGTCGGTCCTGGTCGTGATCGACGCGGAGGGCCCGATGTCGCAGCGCGCGCTCGGCCGGCGGCTGCGGATCGACAAGAGCCCGATGGTCGGCGTGCTGGACGACCTCGAGCGGCTCGGCCTCGCCGAGCGCCGCCGCAGCGACTCCGACCGCCGGGTGCAGGCGATCCACCTCACCCGCAAGGGCCGGGCCGTCCTCGATCGCGTCCTGGAGATCGCGGACGTCGAGAACGCCCGCATGTTCGGCTTGCTCGACGACGCCGAGCGCGAGCAGCTCCACCACCTGCTCCTGCGCGTCGCCGAGGCCAGCGCCGCGGCCTGACTACGGCGTCGGCGTCGGCGTGACCGTGGGGACCGGCGTCGGGGTGGGGGTCGGCTCCGGCTTGAGCGGCGTGTCGATCCGCATGTTGACGACGGTCCGGTAGCTGCGGAAGCTCGTCGCCGAGCCGGAGACGTAGACCACCACGAGCCGGCCGGGATCCGTGATCCCGCGCGGGAACACCGGGCGGAAGTTGAGCGTCGTCGAGTTGCTCGTGATCTGGAACGGCTCCCACGTGACGCCCTGATCCTCGGTGTGGCGCACCTCGACCTCCTGCTGCCCGTCGATCAGCCGGGTGAGCACGATCCAGCGCGGGTCGCCGTGGTTGAACGTGATCCCGCCGTTGCGGTAGCCGAACAGGTTGCCGCCCGCGGGCGAGATCAGCCGCGTCTCCCAGGTCGCCCCGTTCCAGCGCGCGTAGCGGAACGTGTCGTCCTCGCCCACCCGGCTGGAGTAGACGATCGCCGGCACGCCGGCGGAGTCGAACGCGATGTCCATCGGCCACGGCCGCCCCTTCGACGCCGAGTACGGCTGGACCATGTCGAGCTGGCTGAGCCGGAACGGCAGGTTGCGCGTCGTCCCGATCACGGTCCCGTCGGCCTTGAAGAAGCGGCCGTTCTTGAACCGCATGTAGTAGAGGCTGTTCTTGTACGAGCCCGGGTGGCCGTCGGAGAACGTCATCATGATCGAGCCGTCCGGCGCCGTGTCGTACTTCGCGTACGGGCGCACGTTGCGGCCGGTGGAGGGCGGCCCGAGCACGAGCGTCTTCGGCGCGGCCCACGTCTTGCCGTCGGCGGTCGACGTGTAGTACGGGTACCAGCACGGCCCGCGCATGAACAGGTAGAGCCGCTTGCCGGACACGACGGGGTTCGGATACGTGTAGCCGAGCCCGCAGCCGGACTCGAGCGGGACCGTCCGCGTCCCGCCCCAGGCGCGCCCCGCGCCCCAGTTGCGCTTGGAGACGCGGTACTTCATCCGGCTGTCGCGATCGCGCGGGTAGACGTAGCCCGCGTGCTCGGAGGAGAACGCGTAGAGCTTGCTGCGGAAGAAGACGAGGCTCGGGTTGTTGTGGTCGTCGACCTCCAGCCCGCGGAACAGCGTGAGCAGGCGCCGCTCGCCGGTCCCGAGGTTGTACTCGTCGAGCTTGACCCTGCCGTCGGTGCTGATGCAGCCGGTGAACACCCAGTCGCGATGCGCGACCGCGCGCGGGTCGCCGAAGTACGACCACGTGCACGGCGTGACCTGACGCGTCGCCGCGGTCCGCGCCTGCGTGCCGCCGCCGCCGTCGATCTCCCGCCTGTCCTTGGAGATCACCTGCACGCCGGGATCCGCCGCCGCGGCCGTCGTGGCGGGAATCGCCAGGGCCAACGCCGCAAGGGCGAGCGCGACCGGCGTGCTGATGGGCTTCCTCACGGATCTTCTCCTGGGCAGGGAACGGCTCACGCCATAAACCGGCGGAACGCGAAGAGTTGCTCAGGCTACGCGGCGGACCGGTCAGCGCGTGAGCAGCGGCGCGGCGACGCGCGTGACGCCCACTGCCATCGACGGCACCGGGCGGCCGAGGCCGAAGCCCTGGCCGAGCGTGATGCCGGCGCTGCCCAGCGCCTCGAGCTGCGACCGGTCCTCGACGCCGACGGCGAGCACGCGCCCGCCGAGCGCCTCGACCAGCGTGACGAG
>DATHJG010000314.1:0-8740 GCA_035489875.1 Solirubrobacteraceae bacterium
GGGGCGCCTTGACCACCCATGCGGTGGTTAAGGCGCCCCGGGTGCCGCCGGACCGGCCGACCCACGCCCTCAATGATGCCGTTGACGTAAACGCGTCAGCCCGCCACCACCAACCCGGCCGCGCCGCCACCCACGGACCTACGGCACGATCACGAGCTTCCGGTGCGGCGAGGAACCCTGGCGCTCCCATGCCGCCGGCACGTCGTCCAGCCCCAGCCGCTCGATCTCCACGCGCAACCGACCCGCCACGGCCTCCCGAGCCATCCGCGCGTACGCCGCCGCCTTGCGCTCCTCCCCGGCGGTGTAGTTCGTGTACCCGAGCAGGTCGATCGGCGTCGCACGGATCGCCGCCGACGGCAGCGTCGCCTCAGCGGCGGCCGACTGACCGAGGTTGACCGCGCGCCCGAACGACTTCAACGCCGACAGAGCCGCCCGCGCCGGCTCGCCCCAGAGCGGGTCGATCACGAGGTCGTAGCCGTCGCCCCCGGACGCCGAGCGCAGCGCGCCGGCCACGTCATCGCCCGCGAGCCGCACGAGCGCATCGGCGCCGAGTGAGCGCGCGCGCTCCAGCGCCGCCTCGTCGCGCGCCGCCGCCACGACCCGGCCGGCGCCGAGCAGCTTCGCGGCCTGCACCGCGATCTGGCCGACCAGCCCGCTCGCCCCGAGCACGAGCACGGTCTCGCCGGGCGCCAGCCGCCCGCGCCACTCCAGCGACAGCCACGCTGCCAGCCCCGACACGCCCAGGCACACCGCGAGCGCGGGATCGAGCCCGTCCGGCACCGGGTAGCCGCTGCCCGCATCGATCAGCGTGCGCTCGGCGAACGCGCCGAACGGCTTGCGGCTGTACTCGAAGTAGACAAGGATCCCGTCCGCGCGCCGGCCGACCCCCTCCTTGCCGGCCACGTACGGCGGCTCGTAGCGCTCCAGCGGGAACGCGCCGGAGGCGATCCGCACGTCGACCGGGTTCACCGCGGCCGCCTCCACGTCGAGCACCTCGGCCCCGGGCTCAGGCTCGGGATCGGGGCGCTCCTCGATCTCCGGAACGCCGCCGTGGGCGTGCAGCACGGCGGCCCGCATCGCGCGGATACTACGATCCGCCGTTCTCATGGACGACGCCGCCATCGCCTACGACGAGCACGGACTCGTGACCTGCGTGATCCAGGATTGGCACTCCGGCGAGGTGCTCACGGTCGCGTACATGAACGCCGAGGCGCTCGCGGCGACGCGCCGCACGGGCGAGCTGCACCTCTGGAGCCGCTCCCGCGGCGAGCTGTGGCGCAAGGGCGCGACGTCCGGCAACACGCAGACGGTCAAGGCGATCCGGTACGACTGCGACGGCGACGCGCTGCTCGCGCTCGTCGTGCCCGCCGGCCCGGCCTGCCACACCGGTGAGCGCAGCTGCTTCCACCGCGGCGAGCTGGAGCCGCCCGCGCCGCACGAGGTGCTGCCCGGCCTGGAGCGCACGATCGCCGATCGGGCGCAGACGGCGCCCGCGGGCTCCTACACCGCCCGCCTGCTCGCCGACCCGCCGTCGGTCGGCGAGAAGGTGGAGGAGGAGGCCGAGGAGGTCGCGCGCGCGGCCCGCGAGGAGAGCGACGAGCGCGTCGCCGAGGAGGCCGCGGACGTCCTCTACCACCTCGCCGTGCTGCTGCGCGGCCGCGGCCTGCGCCTCGCCGACGCCGAAGAGGTGCTGCGTGCACGTCGCGGCTGAAGCCGAGCTGCGGCTCGGCGTGAGCCCCGACCTCGAGCAGGTCCGCCGGCTCGCGACCGCGCACAACCTCGTGCCGGTCTGCCAGACGTACCTGGAGGACTGCGAGACGCCGGTCTCGGCGTTCCTGAAGCTGCGCGGCGCCGGCCCCGCGTTCCTGCTCGAGTCCGCCGAGCAGGGCCAGCGCGTCGGGCGCTGGTCGTTCATCGGGTACCGCCCGCGCCACGTGATGCGCTGGAGCCTGGCCGACGGCGGCGACCCGTACGCGCTCGCGGCGGCCGAGGTCGAGCGCCACCGCCAGGCGCCGCTGCCCAACCTGCCCCCGTTCGCGGGCGGCGCGGTCGGCTTCTTCGGCTACGACTGCGTGCGCACGGTCGAGCCGCTCGGCGACCCCAACCCCGACACGATCGGGCTGCCCGACCTCGCGCTGATGCTCACCGACGCGCTCGTCGCGTTCGACCACCTCAAGCACACGGTCACGATCCTCGCCAACGCGTACGTGGAGGAGGAGGGGATCGAGGCAGGTTACGAGCGCGCCTTGGGAGTCATCGCCGAGGTGCGCGAGCGCCTCGCCGGACCGCTCCCGCGGCTCCAGGGCAGCTCCGGCGCCGAGCCCGAGTTCGAGCCGAACATGCCGCGCGAGGCGTTCGAGGCGATGGTCGCCCGGATCGTCGAGTACGTCCACGCCGGCGACGCGTTCCAGGTCGTCCCGTCGCAGCGCTGGTCGGCGGCGGTCGAGGTCGACGCGTTCTCGATCTACCGCGGCCTGCGCGCGGTCAACCCGTCGCCGTACATGTACTTCCTCGACTTCGAGGACTTCCAGATCGTCGGCGCGTCGCCGGAGCCGCTCGTCACCGTCACCGGCGGCCGCGCCACCACGCGCCCGATCGCCGGCACGCGCCCGCGCGGCGGCGACGTCGAGCAGGACGAGGCGATCGCGCAGGACCTGCTGGCCGACGAGAAGGAGCGCGCCGAGCACGTGATGCTCGTCGACCTCGGGCGCAACGACCTCGGGCGCGTGTGCGAGTACGGGACGGTCGAGGTGGAGACGTTCATGGCGGTCGAGACGTACTCGCACCTGATCCACATCGTCTCCCAGGTCGGCGGGCGGCTGCGTCCCGAGGTCGGGCCGATGGACGCGCTGCGGTCGATCCTCCCGGCCGGCACGCTGTCGGGCGCGCCGAAGGTCCGTGCGATGCAGATCATCGACGAGCTCGAGCCGGTCAAGCGCGGCGCGTACGGCGGCGCGGTCGGCTACCTCTCCTATACCGGCGAGCTGGACACCTGCATCTGCATCCGCACCGTCGTGCTCAAGGACGGCGTCGCGCACATGCAGGCCGGCGGCGGCACCGTGGCGGACGCCAAGCCCGACTACGAGTACGAGGAGTCGCGCAACAAGGCCCGCGCGGTCGCGCGCGCGATCGAGCTGGCGACGCGCCAGGAGGCCTGGCCGTGAAGGTGCTCGTGATCGACAACTACGACTCGTTCACCTACAACCTCGTCCAGTACCTGGGCGAGCTGGGAGCGGAGCTCGAGGTCGTGCGCAATGACGTCGAGACGACCGACGAGCTGCTCGCGCGCCGGCCCGACCGCGTGATCGTCTCGCCCGGTCCGTGCACGCCGAACGAAGCCGGGGTCTCGGTCGAGGTGATGCGCCGCTTCCCCGAGGCCGGGGTGCCGACGCTCGGCGTCTGCCTCGGCCACCAGTCGCTCGCGCAGGCGTTCGGCGGCGTCGTGATCCGGCACGAGCCGGTGCACGGCAAGACGACCGAGATCACGCACGAGGGCACCGGGCTGTTCGCCGGGCTGCCGTCGCCGCTGACCGTGGGCCGCTACCACTCGCTGGTCGTCGACCCCGATCTCCCCGAGTGCCTGATGGTCACCGCCACCGGCGGCGGCGTCGTGATGGGGGTGCAGCACCGCGAGCTGCCGGCGCACGGCGTCCAGTTCCACCCCGAGTCGGTGCTGACGCCGGACGGCAAGCGCCTGCTGGAGAACTTCCTTGCCGAACCCGGTTCTGACTAGCGCCATCGACCGGCTCGCGGCGCGCGAGGACCTGACGACCGACCAGATGGCCGCCGTGCTGGCGGAGATCATGGGCGGCAACGCGTCCGAGGTCGAGACCGCCGCGGTGCTGATCGCGCTGCGGACGAAGGGGGAGACCGTCGACGAGCTGGTCGGCCTCGCCACGACGATGCGCCGCTTCGCCTCGCCCGTGACGCTGAGCTCACTCACCCGCGACGACCTGATCGACACGGCGGGCACGGGTGGCGGGCGCCAGACGTTCAACGTCTCGACGACCGCGGCGCTGATCGCCGCGGGCGCCGGGTGCACGGTCGCCAAGCACGGCAACCGCTCCGCCACGGGGCTCTCCGGCTCGGCCGACGTGCTGGAGGCCCTCGGCGTGCGGATCGACCTCGACCCCGCCGCCGTCGCGCGCTGCATCGAGGAGGTCGGCTTCGGCTTCATGTTCGCGCCCGCCCACCACGGCGCGACGCGCTTCGTCATCCCCGTGCGCAAGCAGCTCGCGGTGCGGACGATCTTCAACTTCCTCGGGCCGCTCACCAACCCCGCCGGCGCCACGCGGCAGGTGATCGGCGTCTCCGATCCCGCGTTCCTCGAGGTGATCGCCGGCGCGCTCGCCCGGCTGGGGGCGAAGAAGGCGCTCGTCGTCTCGAGCGCCGACGGACTGGACGAGCTGAGCACCGCCGGCGTCACGCGCGTCGTGGAGGTCGGCGGCGGCGCGCTCCGCAGCTACGAGGTCACCCCCGAGGACGTCGGCCTCGGCCGCTGCGTCTACGAGGACGTCGCCGGGGGCCCGCCGGACGCCAACGCCGAGACGACCCGGCGCATCTTCGCCGGCGTGAACGGTCCGGCACGCGACCTCGCGGTGCTGAACGCGGGCGCGGCGATCTACGCCGCCGGGCGCGCGGACGGTCTCGAGAGCGGGGTCCGTGCCGCCGAGGCGGCAGTCGACAGCGGCGCCGCCGCGCGGGCGCTGGACCGGCTCGTCGAGCTCACGGCTAAGCTGGCGCCGAGTTGACCGTGCTGGACCGCATCGTGGAGGCGACACGCGACGAGGTCGAGCGCCGTCGCGAGGTCGTGCCGCTCGCGCGGCTCGAGACCGCCCTGCGCGACCGGCCCGAGAGCCGTCCGTTCCAGGAGGCGCTGACCCGCCCGGGGATCTCGGTGATTGCCGAGCACAAGCGGCGCTCGCCGTCGGCCGGCCCGATCCGCGAGGACACGTCGGTGGAGGACGTCGTGCGCGCCTACGAGCGCGGCGGCGCGGCGGCGCTGTCGATCCTGACCGAGCCGTTCCACTTCGGCGGCTCGCTCGACGACCTGCGCGGCGCGCGGGCGGCGACGCACCTGCCCGTGCTGCGCAAGGACTTCGTCGTGGATCCCTACCAGCTGCTCGAGTCCGCGGCCGCCGGCGCCGACGCGATCCTGCTGATCGTGGCCGCCCTGGAGCCGGACGCGCTGCTGGAGCTGCACCGCGAGGCGCGCTCGCTCGACCTCGACGTGCTCGTCGAGGTCCACGACGAGGAGGAGCTCGAGGTCGCGCTCGAGATCGAGGCCGAGGTGATCGGGATCAACAACCGCGATCTCGGCGACTTCACCGTCGACATCGAGCGCACGTACGAGCTGCTGTCCGACGTCCCGGCCGGCAAGATCGTCGTGTCGGAGTCGGGCTTCTCCACGCGCGATCAGCTCGACGAGCTCGACCGCGTCGGCGTGGACGCCGTCCTCATCGGCGAGACGCTGATGCGCGCGCCGGACATCGAGGCCGCCTGCCGCCGGATGACCGGCGGCGCCGATCCGGGTTTGTAGGGGTTCCGGCGGTCAGCGACCGCATCGCGGTTTAGGGTGTTTTAGGGAGGCTTCACCCCCGGCGCCCACGCTGCGCAGCCGAATGCGAGCCTGGGTGAGCACCGTCCTCGCCGGCGTGCTGGGCGGCGGAGTGACGGCAGCGGCGCTGATGGGCGCCGGTGTCGTGGACACCGGAGAGAACGTCGCGCAGCTCGATCGCCCGCTCAGCAAGGGCGCCCCCGCGATGGCCGCGAGCGTCGCCGCCGGCGCTCTGAGCGCGCGCGAGATCTACCGCCGCCGCGCCCCAGGTGTCGTCTTCATTCGCGCCCAGACGCTGCGGACCGCCCCGTCGCCGTTCGACCTGTACGCGAGCAACGAGCAGTCCGAGGCCACCGGCTCGGGCTTCGTGATCGACCGCGACGGGCTGATCCTCACCAACGCGCACGTCGTCGAGGCGGCGACGGACGTGCAGGTGACGTTCTCGGACAACCACACGGTGAGCGCGACGCCGATCGGCAAGGATTCCGACACCGACCTCGCGCTGCTGCGCGTGCGGAGCGAGGGGGAGGACCTCCAGCCGCTCGAGCTCGGCGACTCCTCCTCGGTGCAGGTCGGCGACCCGACGATCGCGATCGGCAACCCGTTCGGGCTCGAGCGCACGCTCACGACCGGCGTCGTCTCGGCGCTGCAGCGCCGCCTGACCGCCCCGAGCGGGTTCACGATCGACAACGTGATCCAGACCGACGCAGCGCTCAACCCCGGCAACTCCGGCGGCCCGCTGCTGGACGAGAACGGCCGCGTGATCGGCATCAACTCGCAGATCGCGACCGGCGGCGCGGGGTCGTCCGGCGGCAACGTGGGGATCGGCTTCGCGGTGCCGGTCGACACCGCCAAGATCGTGATCCCGCAGCTCGTGAGCGCGGGGCGCGTCGAGCGCGCGTACCTCGGGATCCAGGGCGCGAGCGTCCCGGACGGCGTGCTGATCGAGGTCGTCCAGGACGGCTCGCCGGCGGCGACGGCCGGCGTCGGCCAGGGCGACACGCTCGAGCGGCTCGACGGCAGGCCCGTGCACACGATGGACGACGTCTCCGAGATCCTCTCGGCCCACGTGCCCGGCGACGTCGTCGACGTCGAGGTCCGCACGGGCGGCCTGACGCGCGGCCTGAAGGCGAAGCTCGGCGACCGCCCCGCAGCCTCGACGGGGTCGGACCCCGTCTAGGCTCGCGCGGCCTCTACGCTCTCACGAGTGACGCGCGTCAAGGTCTGTGGCATCACCCGGCACCAGGACGCCGAGCTCGCCGTCGAGCTCGGGGCGTGGGCACTTGGCTTCATCCTCTGGCCGAGCTCGCCGCGCGCCGCCGACCCCGCCGTGGCCGCCGGCATCGCGCAGGAGCTGCGCCGCCGCGTCGAGCTCGCCGGCGTGTTCGTCAACGCCGGCCTCGACGAGATCGCGCAGGCCGCGGAGGCGCTCCACCTCTCCCACGTGCAGCTGCACGGCGACGAGGGCCCGGCGTTCTGCGCCGAGGTCGCGCGCCGCACGGGCGCCAAGGTGATCAAGGCCGTCCGCGTCGAGGGGGCGGCGGACCTCCAGGACCTGGAGCGCTACCACACCGACTTCCACCTGCTCGACGCCTCCGCCCGCGGCATGCGCGGGGGCACGGGGGTGACGTGGGACTGGGCGATCGCCGCGCGTCGCCGGCGTCACGTGCCCGTCATCCTCTCCGGCGGCCTGACCGCCGAGAACGTCGCCGCCGGGATCGCCGCGGTCGACCCGTACGCGGTCGACGTCGCCTCCGGCGTCGAGGCCGCGCCCGGCGTCAAGGACCCCGACAAGCTCGCGGCCTTCATGGCCGCCGCGCACCAGCCGGTGGCGGCGGGATGAGCACCGCGGTCGAGCATCGCTTCGGGCCCTACGGCGGGCAGTACGTCCCCGAGACGCTGATGCCGGCGCTCGCCGAGCTGGAGGCCGCGTGGCTGCTGGCGCGCGAGGACGCCGGCTACCGCGACGAGCTGTCCGGGCTGCAGCGCGACTTCTGCGGCCGGCCCACGCCGCTCTACCACGCCAAGCGCCTGTCGGAGGCGGCCGGCCGCCCGGTCTGGCTCAAGCGCGAGGATCTGATGCACACGGGCTCGCACAAGCTCAACAATGCGCTCGGCCAGTGCCTGCTCGCCAAGCGCATGGGCAAGCCGCGGATCATCGCCGAGACCGGCGCCGGCCAACACGGCGTCGCGACGGCGACGGCGTGCGCGCTGCTCGGGCTGGAGTGCGTCGTCTACATGGGCACCGAGGACATGCGGCGCCAGATGCCGAACGTCCAGCGGATGCGGCTGCTCGGCGCCACGGTCAGCGGCGTCGACGCCGGCTCGCGCACGCTCAAGGAGGCCGTCTCCGCCGCGATCCGCGACTGGGTCGCGAACGTCGGGAGCACGCACTACGCGATCGGCTCGTGCGTCGGTCCGGCGCCGTTCCCCGCGCTCGTGCGCGACCTGCAGCGGATCATCGGCGACGAGGCGCGGGCGCAGGTGCTGGAGCGCTGCGGGCGGCTGCCGTCGCGCGTGGTGGCCTGCGTCGGCGGCGGCTCGAACGCGATCGGCACGTTCATCCCGTTCGTCGACGACCCGGAGGTCGAGCTGGTCGGCTGCGAGGCGGCGGGCGAGGGCCTCGCCACCGGCCGCCACGGCGCGCCGCTGACCGTCGGCGGCCGCGGCGGCGTGCTGCACGGCTCCTACTCGGCGATCATGCAGGACGAGGACGGCCAGATCACCGAAGCGCACTCGATCTCGGCCGGCCTCGACTACCCGGGCGTGGGCCCGGAGCACGCGTATCTGCGCGACACGGGCCGCGCGCGCTACGAGGCCGTGACCGACGCGCAGGCGCTCGACGCGTTCCGCCGGCTGGCCGAGCTGGAGGGGATCATCCCCGCGCTCGAGTCCGCCCACGCGATCGCGTGGACGCTGGCCAACCCGCCGGTGGGCGCCGATCCGCTCGAGCTGGTCTGCCTGTCCGGTCGCGGCGACAAGGACCTCGCCGAGGTGCTGGAGCTGCTCGGATGAGCGTCGCCGCCGGGCAGGACACGATCGCCGCGGCGTTCGCGACGCGCGGGAAGCGCGCCGCACTCATGCCATACCTGATGGGCGGCTTCCCGGACCTCGAGGCCTCGCGCGCGATCGGGGAGGCGTACGCCGAAGGCGGCGCCGACCTGCTCGAGCTCGGCGTGCCGT
>DATHJG010000315.1:0-5601 GCA_035489875.1 Solirubrobacteraceae bacterium
GCGCCCCGACCGCCCGGGCCACGGTCGCGACCGTCGCCGCCGCCTCCAGGTAGGTCGACGACACGCTCATGCAGAAGAGCATCCGGCGGCAGCCGTCCAGGGCGTTCGCGACGTCGGAGGGGCGCGCGAGATCGCCGACGACGACCTGTGTACCGCGGTCGCGGAGCGCCTGCGCGCGTTCGTCCTCGCGGTGGACCATCGCCCGCACCGGCAGCTCGTGCTCGCGCAGCAGCTCGACGACCGTGCGGCCGACGCCGCCTATCCCTCCGCCGGCGCCGGTGACGAGGATCGGCTCGCCGTTCATCGCAGCCGGTCGCGGTGGTCGGGGGCCAGCACGTCGGTCGGTTCGCCCGGGGCGATCACCGATCCGGCGCGACCTCGGGGCCGTGCCGGTGGACGTCGCCGACGGCGAAGTCCTCGAAATGCCGGCCTGTGCAGCTCACGATGGGCGGGCGGTCGCCTTCATCGCCCTATCGTCCGCACCGATCGGCCGTTCGCAAGCGACGACTCGTTGGCTGACCCGTATGGGCCGCGTACGTCGCGATCGTCGAGGCAGACGTCATCGTCGCCACGCCCGGCTGGGACGCACCGGAAGAACGTGCCACTGCACCCGCAAAGTGCCATCTTCCGGCCGGGAGTGCCACATTCGGACCCAGCGCTCGAACGTGGCACTATGGCGCGGCATAGTGCTACGTTTAGCCGGAGGGTGCCACATTCCTCGACCGCGTCATCGCATGCACACGTTCCGAGTTCTCGACCAGCAGATCGGCATGGTCCCCGCCTCGATGGCGCGAGCCTTGGCCGGCGTAGACCTCGCCCGCGGACGCGAGGAGGCTTTCCGCGAGCAGCATCCCGAGGCGCTCAAGACGCTGACCGCGATCGCTCGCATCCAGAGCACAGAGGCGTCCAACGCGATCGAGCACATCACCGCGCCGCGCAGACGCATCGAGGCACTCGTCGCCGACAAGACGACTCCCGCCAACCGCTCGGAGGAGGAGATCGCCGGCTACCGCGCGGTGCTCGACACCATCCACGCCAGCGCGCCGCACATTCCCTTCAAGCCCTCGGTGGTGGAGCAACTTCATCGCGACCTCTACCAGTTCACCAGCGCCTCGGCCGGCCACTGGAAGCACGTGGAGAACGCGATCGAGGAGGAGCGGCCCGACGGATCGCGGTTCGTGCGATTCCGAACGGTGCCCGCCGCCCAGACACCGGCGGCGATGGAGGAACTGCACGCGCGCTTCGCCCGCGAGCAGGCCGCGGGTCAGCATCACCCCCTGCTGCTCGTCGGCTCCTACGTGTTCGACTTCCTCGCCATCCACCCGTTCCGCGACGGCAACGGCCGCATGGGCCGGCTGCTCACGTTGCTGGCGCTGCACCACGCCGACTACGAGATCGGTCGGTTCATCAGCCTGGAGCGGCTGATCGACGAGACCAGGGAGACCTACTACGACGCACTCCACGCCGCGGGACACGGCTGGCACGAGGACCGCCACGACATCAAGCCGTGGCTGAGCTACTTCCTCGGCATCTTGACCGCGGCGTACGGCGAGTTCGAGAACCGAGCCGGGGCGGTCTCGGGCAAGGGCGCCAAGCAAGACGCGATCAAGCAGTTCATCCGCTCGTCGTTGGCGGATGAGTTCACCGTGGCGGACGTCCGTCGCGCCGCGGCCGGCGTGAGCCAGTCCTACCTCAGCAAGACGCTGGCCAGGCTGCGTGACGACGGTGTCATCGAGCCGCTCGGCGCCGGCAGAGGTGCTCGCTGGCGGCGGCTGAAGACCGACTTCTAGCGCTGGGCACGGTGGGCGCTACCCGAGGCCCGTGAGCGGGTTCACCGCCGCGCCGCGCAGCCGCAGCTCGAAGTGCAGGTGCGGCCCGGTGGCATGGCCGGTGGCGCCGACGTCGCCGACGTGGTCGCCGGCCCGCAGACAGGTCCCGCGCCCGACCGCGATGCGGGCCAGGTGCGCGTACCAGCTTGTCATGCCGAGCCGGTGGCGGACGACCACGAGGTTGCCGTACCCGCCCGCGTTCCAGCCGGCCGACTCGACGCAGCCGTAGCCCGCGGCCGCCACGGGCGTTCCGGCCGGCGCCGGGAAGTCCAGGCCGGTGTGGAAGCGCGCGCCGCGCGGGCCGAAGCCGTCGCCCGGCGGCGCGCCGACGGGCCACGCGAACCGCAGCACCGACCGCGGCGGAGCGCGCCGCAGCGCGGCGAGCGTGGCCGGCCCCGCCACGCCGTCGGCGGCCATCCCGGCCCACGCCTGAAAGCGCGTCAGCGCGCCGGCGGTCCGCGGGCCGAGGCCGCCGTCGACCGGCCCCGAGGGGAACCCGTGGCGGGCGAGCAGGAACTGGAGCGCGGCGACGTCCCAGCCGCGCGCGCCCTCCCGCAGCGGCCGCGAGCCGAGCGCCGGCCGGCCCCGCCGGCCGAGCGCGCGACGGGTCCGCGCCCCGGCGATGCCGTCGACCTCGAGGCCGCGCCGGGCCTGCAGGCGGCGGACCGCCGACCGGGTCATCGGGCCGGCGATCCCGTCCACGTCGCCGTCGTAGAGGAGCTCCGCGCGCAGAGCGGCTTGCAGCGCCGCGGTTCTGGCCGAGACGTCGGCCCTGGCGGGCACCGGCGCCCAGATCGCGGCGGCGACCGCGACGGCTGTGAAGACGGAGAACGGCCTCACGGCGCGAGTCAAACAGGATGCATCGCGCCGCGTCGCCGCTGGGCGAGGTGTTGCAGCGAGGGGCTCGCGCTCCCCTTGATTTGCAGGCCGATCGGAGGAACATGGATCGGGTCTCGACAGGAGGTCTCACAGCATGTGCAACGAGCGCTACCTGCGGCGTCGCCGGGAGGCGGACGAGAGCCGCGAGATCTGGCAGGAGTTCGTACAGACGGAGTCGATCGACGCTCCCGAGCCTCCGGACGTGACGGAGCCGGAGCCCTCCGAGGTCCGCGAGGCGGTCGCGACTCCGGAGCGGTAGTCCATCGGGCGTCCGCCGCCCCGTTCGGGCGGCACCCCAGGGATCGGGTGACGTCGCCGCCGCCGCGCTGAGGTCAGCTGACGGCGATCGAGCTCGGTCGACACATCGTCCGGCGAGGTCGTCGTGCGCAACCCCGTTCGATCCGAGACCGATGCCTTCCACATCGCGTGGGGCGGCGGTGCCGTCATGGTCGCATCGGTGGCCCTCGGCGCGCTGGTCACGCCGCTCGCCGGGATCGCCCTGTTCGCCGGCGCACTTGCCGGCGCGTCGATCTGGGAGATCACGACGAAGGACCCCGACCGCCGCCGGCCGCTGCGCGAGGCGGCGGCACGCGGGCGCGCGACGCCGCACGACCGGCCGCGCGTGCTCGTCGTCGCCAACCGCACGCTCCGCGGGGAGAAGCTGCGCGCCGAGCTCACCCGCCGCGGGCGGGCGGGCGCGGAGCTGCACTTCGTCACGCCGATCCTCGCGTCGCGCGTGCACTACATCGCCTCGGACGTCGACTCCGAGCTGCGCGACGCGCGCGCACGGCTGGACGAGGTGCTCGCCTGGGCGCGGTCCGAGGGCCTCCGCGCCACCGGCAAGGTCGGCGATCCCAACGTCGCGCTCGGCGCGATCGAGGACGAGCTGCGCCAGTCGGGCGCGGACGAGGTGATCATCTCGACCCATCCGCCGGGCAAGTCCAACTGGCTCGAGACCGGGATGCTGGAGCGCCTGCGCGAGGAGCTCGACGTCCCCGTCACGCACGTCGTCGTGGCGACGACCGAGCAGGGCCTGTAGCCCGTCAAGAATCGGACCAGCCGTACGGTCACTCGCGTGACAGCGACGCTGACGCGCTCCTCGGCGTTGTGAACAGACTGCTCAATGCCTCGGCCTTCGCGTCCCGACCACCGCCGGCCGACGGTGGACGAGCTCGATGCGGTCTACCGCGCGCACGTGGCGTCGATCTACGGCTTCTTCAGCTACAGCGTCGGCCGCGACCACGCGGAGGACCTGACCGCCGCGACGTTCGAGCGGGTCGTGCGGTCCTGGGGTCGCTACGACGCCTCGCGCTCCGGTGAGCGGACCTGGATCTACGCGATCGCGCGCAACCTGCTGACCGACCACCTGCGCCGCCAGCGTCACCGCTCAGGACCGTCGCTGGACGAGCACCCGGCGCTCCTAGAGGGCGTCGCCTCGAGCGACGATCCGGCGGAGCTGACGCTGGAGGCCGACGCCGTGAGCGCCTGGCTGCGGCAGCTCCGGCCCCGCGCGCGCGAGGTCCTGGCGTTGCGCTTCTGCGCCGACTGCTCGGTGGCCGAGATCGCTCGCATCATGGACCTCACCGAGTCCAACGTGCACCAGATCTGCTCGCGCGCCCTGCGGCACCTGCGCTCCACGGTCGCCGACGAGCGACCGGACCAGCGACGCCTCGAGGGCCCGCACGAACTCCGCTCGCGGCAGCGGCCGCGACCTGCGCAGGAACGCCTCCAGCTCGACCCGCAGCGGCTCCATGACCCCGCATACGGCCGCCGCGGCGAATTCCTGACGCGGAGCGCCGCGGTCGAACGATGACATCGCAGCGCGTCCTGTGAAGAAGCTGTGACCGAAATCGACCCGCTTGCCCGTACGGAACCGCCAATGGCCGACCGCACTCGGGAGCTCCCATGGCACACGGCGTGAACGCCCCACTCGGCGCCGTGGACATCGGCGCGGCTCCGCCGTTCGACGGCCCGGGCATGGGTGCCGCCGACCTCGTGGAGCGGCTCCGCAGGATCCATCTCGAGATGGTCGACGCGGTGACCGGCGGCGACGACCTGGAGCGTGTCGCGGAGATCGCGGGGCGGGCCACGGGGGCCGACGTGGCGATCGTCGCGCCGCGCCTCGGGCTGCCCGCGGTCTCGACGCCGGACGTGGCGGAGGGCAAGCTGCGGGCGCTGACCCGCTACGTCGCCGATCGCATGAGCGACCGGCCCGTGCGCGTGCCGGACGCGGTCGTGCGGGAGGTCCCGATCAAGGCGGGCGACGAGCTCGTGGGGCTCGTGGCGCTGTTGTCGCCGCCGACCGCGGCGTCGAGTCCGGAGCCGACCGAGCTGCTGCACCTGGCGGCCGCGGCCACGCTGACCAAGCTGGCCATCGAGGAGGCCCGCCACACGGTCGAGGAGGACCTGCGCGACGCGTTCATGGAGGAGCTGCGGTCGCACGCGCCGCTCGGCGCGGCGGACATCGTCCGCCGCGCCGTGCGGTTCGGCTGCGACGTGACGCGAGGCGCGGTCGTGCTGTGCGCGGACGGCGACCCGAACCGGCCGCGCCGGACGATGGCGACGATCGCCGGGGTCGTACCCGGTGCCCTGACCCAGTCGCTGGAGGGTCGCGTCTACGCCGTCCTCCCGGCGGTGCAGGCCGCCGAGCCGGCCGAGCCCACGCTGGCGCTGGCCGAAGCCGCCGCCGCCCGGTTGCGACGGCACGGGACCGTCGGGATCTCGTCGTTCTACCGCGACCCCGGGGACCTGCGGCGTGCGCTGCAGGAGGCCGAGCTGATGGTCGACGTGCTGCGCGAATCGGGCGCGCCGACTCCGCAGGTCGCCGGCACCGGCGCCTACCGGCTGCTCCTGCGCCTGTTCGTCACCCACCCCGAGGACGTGTGGAGCTTCT
>DATHJG010000316.1:0-4103 GCA_035489875.1 Solirubrobacteraceae bacterium
ACGGGAGGGAACGTGCACGAGGGCAAGCTCACCCGCCGCGGCGTGCTGGGCGCCGGGGCGGTCGGAGGCGGCGTGCTGCTGGCGGGCGGTCGCGGCGTGCAGGCGCAGGCGGCGGGGGCCGCCGATGCACCGCCGGACGCGGTGACGGTCGACGCCATCGTCGTCGGCGGCGGACTGGCCGGACTGACGACGGCGCGGCGCCTGGTCGAGGCCGGGCGCTCGGTGGTCGTGCTGGAGGCGCGCGACCGGGTCGGCGGGCGCACGCTGAACCACGACCTGGGCGGCGGCGACGTGACCGAGGCCGGCGGCCAGTACGTCGGCCCGACGCAGAACCACGTGCTGGCGCTCGCCAAGGAGCTGGGCGTGAGCACGTTCCCGGGCTACAACCCGGGCCAGAACGTCTACGTCGCCGACGGCCGCGCCCAGCGCTACAGCGGCGACATCCCGCCCGATCCGCTCGCCCTGCCCGACCTCGCGCTGCTCATGACCCGCCTCGACGCGATGGCGGCGAAGGTCCCGGTCGATGCGCCGTGGACCGCGCCGGACGCCGAGGCGCTGGACGGCCAGACGGCCGAGACGTGGATCCGGGGGAACACGGTCAACAGCGCCCGGGTGCTCGCGCTCGTCAACCTGTACCTGTCGCCGGCACTGGGCAGTCGCGCGAGCGACGTGTCGATGCTCTTCGTGCTGGCGACGATCGCCGGATACGGGGACGAGCACACGCCGGGCACGCTGGAGCGCGGCATCGCCAGCAAGGACGGCGCGCAGGACAGCCGCCTGGCCGGCGGCAGCCAGCGCTTGTCGCTGCGGATGGCCGAGGATCTCGGCGACCACGTCGTGCTGCAGTCGCCCGTGCGGCGGATGGCACAGGACGGCGGCTCGGTCACCGTCACGGCCGCCGACGGACGGGCGTGGCGTGCGCCGCGGGCCGTCGTCGCGATCCCGCCGCCGCTGGCCACCGAGATCGAGTGGGACCCGCTGCTCCCCTCCGAGCACGACAGCCTGCGCCGGCGGATGCCGCTGGGGACGCTTGCCAAGTGCGAGGCGATCTACGACGAGCCGTTCTGGCGCGCCGACGGTCTCAGCGGGCAGGCGACCAAGCTCGGCGCTGCGGCCGTCCCGGCGATGTTCGACAACACGCCGCCCGACGGGCGGCCCGGCGTGCTCATGGGCTTCATGGGCGGGCGCTCGTGGCGCACGTGGCAGGCGCGCGCGCCGGAGGACCGCCGCGCCGCGGTGCTGGCCGACTTCGCCTCGGCCTTCGGCCCGAAGGCGCTCGCCCCGGTCGACTACTTCGAGCATGACTGGGTGGCCGAGCGCTGGACGCGCGGCGGGCCGACCTCGGTCCTGGGGCCCGGCACGCTGGTGGACTTCGGGCGGGCGCTGACGCGGCCGTTCGGGGCGGTGCACTGGGCCGGCACGGAGACCGCCGGCTACTGGAACGGGTACATGGACGGCGCGATCAGCTCCGGCGAGCGCGCCGCGCGCGAGGTGCTCGCCGCGTCGTAAGCTCGCTCGATGCGCCCGGCTCGAACGAGCCTCCAGCGCAGGCGGGGCTCACACGCGGTGAAGCCGCCTGGCTGCGAGGGTATCCCCGCGTGACGACGTCGCTTCCGCCCGGCGCCCGCGCGGCCCTCCTGGCTCCTTCGGCACTCACGCGCACCGTCGCGGCGGCCGACCGCGACCCGGAGCGCCGGTGGATGCTCAGACTCCCGCGGCCGGTCCGCCGATCATTCGTCGCGGAGGTGATCGACGCCGGCCCCGGCCGCCTGCTCCAGGAGCGCTGGATGCTGCTGCAGACCGACGACGTGCGGGAGTCGTACGTCGAGCAGGTCCTGCTGCAGCTCGCCGAGCCGGACGCTCAGGCGGTGTGGCTGCTGCGCCAGGACCGCGCCGTCCGAGAGTCCTATGTCGCCGAGGTCATCGACGGCGGCGAACCGCACGGCCCGGGCTGACCGATCAGGCGCCCTCGAGGGCGTCCGCGACCGCGCGCCGGTGGACGGGGGGTCTCGTGGCTGACGCCGGCGCGTCCCTGCTGCCAGGTCGGACCGTCCCACTGACCGGTCCGACCCGGGCTTGGGGGCGAGCACCCTCACAGGGACAGCAATCCGCGAAGGAGTTGAACACAACGTGTCCACGATTAGAAAGCGTGCGGCGGTCGTCGGAGCCGTCGTGACGATGATCGCGACCGCCGGGCCGATCACGCTCGCCGGCGCGTCGACGGTGCCGACCGCGGCACCGGCGCCGTTCTCGCTCGGGCCGGCCAGTGGCGCCTACGCGGCCGGCGCCGCCGCGGCGGTCGGCGGCTTCAACGCCGGGACCGCCGGGGCGGTCGGCGGCTGGAATGCCGGAGCGGCGGCCCTCGGGCTCCCGTTCCAGTTCACGGACAACGCCGGAGGCCCCTTCGGTGTGCACACGGTGGGAGTGGCGCCGCTGACCCCGTAACCGGCGTATCGCAGCCTCCCGTGGCACGCGCACGTCCGCGTTGCTAGGTTCGCGCGCGGCCGCCGTCGACGAGACTGGAGTCCGCCGTGCCGCATGACGACCAGGTGCCCCCCCGGGACATCAGCCTGCCCGAGCGCTACCTCACGCAGCCGGCGGTGTCGCGGCGGATGCCCGAGCGCGGGGTCGAGCCACGGGAGGCGCTGACGTTGCTGGAGTCCGAGATGCTCCTCGACGGCGATCCGTCGAAGAACCTCGCGACGTTCGTGACGACGTACATGGAGCCCGAGGCGCGGGCGGTGGTCGCGCTCAACCTGCACCGCAACTTCATCGACCACGCCGAGTACCCGCGCACGGCGGAGATCGCCAATCGCTGCGTGCGGATCCTCCACCACCTGTTCGGAGGGGACGGGGAGCCGGATGCGCCCGGAACCGCGTGCGCCGGCTCGTCGGAGGCCGTGATGCTCGGCGCGCTCGCGATGAAGTGGCAGTGGAAGAAGACGCGCGAGCAGGCCGGCAAGCCCGCCGATCGCCCCAACCTCGTCTACGGGAGCGACGTGCACGTCGTGTGGGACAAGTTCTGCCGCTACTTCGACGTCGAGCCGCGGAAGGTCCCGCTCGGCAAGGGCCGGTTCACGGTCGGCGCCGACGAGCTCGCTCCGCGGATCGACGAGCACACGATCGGCGTCGCGGCCGTCGTCGGCACGACGTTCACCGGCGAGTGCGACGACGTGGTCGGGATCGACGCGATGCTCGCCGAGCTGCGCGGTCGCGGCCTGGACGTCCCGATGCACGTCGACGCCGCGAGCGGCGGGTTCGTCTTCCCGTTCTCCGATCCGGAGTTCGCGTGGGACTTCCGGCTTCCGTCGGTCAGGTCCATCAACGTGTCCGGCCACAAGTTCGGGCTCGTCTACCCGGGCGTCGGCTGGCTCGTCTTCCGCGACGAGCACCAGCTGCCCGAAGAGCTCGTGTTCTACGAGGACTACCTGGGCGAGCGCGACGCGACGTTCACGCTGAACTTCTCCGGCAGCTCGGCCTTCGTGCTCGCCCAGTACTACAACTTCGTCCGCCACGGTCGGGCGGGCTACGCGTCGCTCGTGCGGGCGATGGACGCCAACGCGGACAGCCTCGCCGCGCAGTTCGCCCGGGAGGACGCGCTCGAGCTGCTGGGCAGCGGGCCGAAGCTCCCGCTCGTCGTCGCCCGGGTCCGCGACGAGGAGCCGTTCACCGCCACCGACCTCGTCGGCGAGCTCGCCCGGCGCCGCGGCTGGATGGTCCCCGCGTACCACCTCCCGCCGGACAACGAGGAGCAGGAGATCATCCGCGTGCTCGTCAAGATCAACCAGACGCGCGAGCTGGCCGACGCGCTCGCGGACGACGTGCGCGACTCGATCGCGACGCTGCGCGGCAAGGCGGCCGGACGCGCCGTCGCGACGCCGGTCCACACCGGACACGCGTATTGAGGCGGCCTGCGTCCGGCGCTCGGCGCTCAGCCGAACCGGCCGCGCAGGCTCGGGTCCACCACGCCGGCGTACTCCGGGTGGCGGTGGATGAAGGCCGTCGTGAACGGGCACGTCGGGATCACGGTCGTGCCCGCGGTCCGGAGGTGGTCGAGCATCCCGCCGACGAGCACGCTGCCGAGGCCCTCGCCCTCGTGGCCG
>DATHJG010000317.1:0-6103 GCA_035489875.1 Solirubrobacteraceae bacterium
CGGCGTGCGGGCGGGCACCCGCGGATGCGTCGTCGGCGGGCTCACGCGTCGCCGGCCGGTACGCTCGGTTCCCCGTGACGGGCGTCGACTGGATCATCGTGGGCCTCGTGCTCCTCTTGGCGCTCTTCGGGTGGGCGCAGGGCTTCATCTCCGGCGTGCTCGCGTTCGCCGGGCTCGCGCTGGGGGCGTGGCTGGGGACGCGGATCGGCCCCGTGGTGCTGCCGGAGGGGTCGCATTCCCCCTGGGCGCCGGCGTTCGGGCTGCTCGGCGCGCTGCTGGTCGGTGCACTGCTCGCCGGGCTGTTCGAGGCGTTCGGCACGCCGGTGCGGCGAACGCTGCGGGCGATACCGGGCTTCGGCGCCGTCGACGGGGCGCTCGGTGCGCTCCTGATCGCCGTGGTCGGCCTCGGCGTGGTCTGGATCCTGGGCGCGCTGGCGGTGCAGAGCGGCACCTACCGGATCCGGGTGGAGGTCCAGCGTTCCGCGATCCTGCAGCGGCTCAACACGGTGCTGCCGCCGTCCGGGCCGCTCCTGAACTCACTCCGGCGGCTCGACCCCTTCCCGCAGATCAACGGTCCCCAGGCGCGGGTGGCGCCGCCGCAGCAGGGGATCGCGCGCGACCCGCAGGTGCAGGAGGCGTCGGCGAGCGTCGTGAAGGTGCTCGGCACGGCGTGCGGGCTCGGCGTCGAGGGATCGGGCTGGGTCGCCGCCGACGGGCTGGTCGTCACGAACGCCCACGTGGTCGCGGGGGAGCGGGACACGCACGTGCTGCTCGGCGGGCGCGACCCGGAGCTGCCCGCGCAGGCCGTCCACTTCGACCCGCGCAACGACGTCGCGATCCTGCGGGTACGCGGCCTGGACGCCGCGCCGCTGCCGCTGGCGCCGGACCCGCAGTCGGGCACCTCCGCGGCGATCCTCGGCTTCCCGCTCAACGGGCCGTTCGACGTGCGCCCCGGCCGGCTGGGGGAGACGCGGCGCGTGATGTCCTCGGACGCCTACGGGCGCGGGCCGGTGGAGCGCTCGATGACCGCGTTGCGGGGGCTGGTGCGCTCCGGCAACTCGGGCGGGCCGATGGTCGACGGCGAGGGGCGCGTGATCACGACCGTGTTCGCCGCGACCACGCGGGGACCGGCGGGCGGCTACGGCGTCCCGAACGAGGTGGTCGGCCGCGCGCTTGACGACGCCGCGGGTCCGGTTTCGACGGGACCGTGTGCGGGCTAACGTCGCCGAAGGCGAGCGGCGAGGAACGAGCACGCTCGCCTGGCAGGCGAAAGCTGAACCGCTACCCTGCGGCGCCCATGGGTAAGACGCTCGTCATCGCCGAGAAGCCGTCCGTAGGGCGCGACCTCTCCCGCGTCCTACCCGGCGCGTTCCAGAAGCACGAGGGTTACCTCGAGACCGACGACCACATCATGACGTGGGCGGTCGGCCACCTCGTGCAGCTCGCCGAGCCCGACGAGTACGACCCCAAGTACAAGAAGTGGCGGATGGCGGACCTGCCGATCGTCCCCGACCGGTTCAGGCTGGTCGTGCGCGACGAGCGCTCCAAGAAGCAGATGGGCGTGATCACGAAGTTGCTGAAGCGCGACGACGTCGAGAAGGTCGTGAACGCGTGCGACGCCGGGCGCGAGGGCGAGCTGATCTTCGCGTGGACGTTCGAGAAGGCGAACGCGGACAAGCCCGTGGAGCGCCTGTGGCTCTCCTCGATGACCACCGCGGCGATCAAGCAGGCGCTCGGCGACCTGCGTCCGCGTTCGGACTTCGCGCGGCTGGAGCAGGCGGCCCGGTCGCGCTCCGAGGCCGACTGGATCGTGGGCATGAACGCGACCCGCGCGGCGACGATCCGGCTGCGGTCGTCGTTCGACGGCGCGGTCTCGCTCGGCCGCGTACAGACGCCGACGCTCGCGCTCCTCGCCCGCCGCGAGGAGGAGATCCGGGCATTCAAGCCGGAGAAGTACTGGCTCGTCGACGCGACGTTCGAGCCGACGGGCGGCGATCCCGGGCGGCGCTACGCGGGCCGCTTCCACGCCGGCGCGCAGCCGCGCCTCAAGACGCCCGCCGAGGCCGAGGAGATCGTCGCCGCGGTCCGCGGCCGGACGGGCGAGATCACCAAGCTCGAGCAGTCGACCAAGAAGGAGCGCGCGCCGCTCCTGTACGACCTCACGACGCTGCAGCGCGAGGCCAACACGCGCTTCGGCTTCTCCGCCCGCCGCACGCTCGCCGCCGCCCAGCGGCTCTACGAGGAGCACAAGGCGCTCACGTACCCGCGCACGAACTCCCGCTTCCTGACCGGGGACATGGCGGCGGAGATCAAGCCGACGGCCGAGCTGGTCGGCAAGCGGCGCGAGTACGCGCGCGCGGCCGCCTACGTGACGGGCCTCGACACGCTCCCGCTCGGCCGGGTCGTCAACGACGCCAAGGTCACCGACCACCACGCGATCATCCCGACGAAGGCCGAGCACGACGTCGACCGGATGTCCGACGACGACAAGCGGGTGTACGACATGGTCGCCCGCCGCTTCCTCGCGGCCTTCCATCCCGAGGCGGTGTTCGAGAACACGCGGCTGGAGACGACCGTCGCCTCCTACGTGTTCCGCACGCGCGGCCGGGTGCTGGTCGTGCCGGGCTGGCGCGGCGTGTACGGCGAGGGCCTCGAGGACCGGTCGGGGGCCGACGACGACGAGGGCGCCGACCAGACGCTGCCCAAGGTCGAGCAGGGCGAGGCGTCGCGGACGCTCGAGGTCGGCTCGGAGGAGAAGGAGACCAAACCGCCGCGGCGCTACTCCGACGCGTCGCTGCTCGCGGCGATGGAGACCGCGGGCAAGCTCGTCGACGACGACGAGCTGCGCGAGGCGATGAAGGACTCCGGCATCGGCACGCCGGCCACGCGGGCGGCGATCATCGAGCGGCTGATCGACGTCGGCTACATCGAGCGCGACGGGCGTTCGCTCGTGTGCACCGAGAAGGGCCTGAACGTGGTCCGGCTGCTCGACGGGCACGCGCTGACGTCGCCGGGCATGACCGGGGACTGGGAGCACCGGCTCGGCCGGATCGAGCACGGCGAGGAGACGCGCGAGCGGTTCATGAGCGACATCGCGGAGTTCGCACGCGGGACCGTGACGGAACTGGACGCGAAGCTCAAGGAGGTCCGCATCCCGCGGGCCAACCTCGGTCCCTGCCCGGTCTGCGGCCAGGACATCGTCGAGAACCGCAAGGGCTTCTCGTGCTGGTCGCGCGAGGATCCGGGCTGCGGGTTCGTGATCTGGAAGAGCAAGGCGGGCAAGACGCTGCCGATGGCGGTGGCGCGCGAGCTGATCGCCACGGGGCGGACGGCGCGGCCGGTGACCGGCTTCAAGGGCCGCTCGGGCAAGTCCTTCCGCGCGCGCCTCGCGCTGCAGCAGACCGAGGACGGCAAGTGGCGCGTGGAGTTCGACGAGCCGTGGGCGCGCGAGGGCGCGAAGCCGCCTGAGCAGGAGGACCCCGGCGCGGCGGAGACGCCGGCTGCCGAGACGCGGCCCGAAGCGGCCTGAGCGCCGGCTACGCCGCGGCTTCGGGCTGCCCGGCGGGGCGCCTGGCGGCATGGGGGCCCGGCGCGGAGGCGCGGTTGCGCAGCGCGGCCCACAGTTGCCGGATCGCCTGGCCGAGCGGCCGCACCCGGCGCGGAGGGGTGTCGCGGAGCTCGGCGGAGATCTCGGGAGCGGACTGCCCGTGCTCCACCGTCCAGGCGACGTACAGCTCGGAGCTGCCGATCGACTCGGCGATCTGGCCGGCGAGGACGAGGTCGGCGTCGGTGTGCTCGGCGGGGAGGTACAGCTGGGCCATCGGGGTTCCTCCGTGGACAGTGCTTCCTTCCTCGCTGTAACGGCCGCCGGTGCCTTAGCTTGAGGGCAATGTAACGTCGCCGAAGGCGAGCGGCGAGGAACGAGCACGCTCGCCTGGCAGGCGAAACCGGTGTCACCCGCCCCGGGCAACCGGCACCTGATCCCGCCTCACACACCGCGCAACGGGCACCTGATCCCGCCGGCACCTGATCCCGCCGGCACCTGATCCCGCCTCACACACCGAAACCGGTGTCACCCGCTCGCGCAACCGGCACCTGATCCCGCCGCACGCCGTCCGCCCAGCCCGCCACCCTGTTCGGTTCGATGCCGCTCACGCTGATCACCGGCCCCGCGAACGCCGCGAAGGCGGGCGCCGTCCTCGACCGCCTCCGCGCCGCGCTTCCGCGCGACCCGCTGCTCGTCGTGCCCACCGCGGCGGACGTCGAGCACTACCAGCGCGAGCTGGCCGGCTCGGGGATCGTGTTCGGCGCCGAGGTGCTCACGTTCGCCCGCCTCGTGCGCGAGATCGCGACCCGCACGGGCCTGGACGCCCAGCCGCTCGGCCACGTCGCATGCGACCGGGTCGTCCGGGCGGCGATCGGCGACGTCCCGCTCCGAGTCCTCGCCCGCTCGGCGACGACGCCCGGTTTCGCCGCCGCGGCGGGGGCGCTCTTCGCCGAGCTCCAACGATCGCTCGTCCCGCCGGCACGGTTCACGTCAGCGCTGAGGTCGTGGGCGGCTGCGCCGGTGGAGGGTGGCTCGTCCGGCGGCCGCGCCGCGTACGCCGACGAGCTCGCGGCGCTCTACTCCGCCTACCGGCGGCGGCTCGACCGGCTCGGGCGGCCCGACCGCGAGGGCTACGCATGGGCCGCGCTCGACGCGCTGCGGGCCGACCCGGCCGCGTGGGGCGGGCGGCCCGTGTTCCTCTACGGCTTCGACGACCTCACGCCCACCGAGCGCGACGCCGTCGAGACGCTCAGCGGGCACGCCGGAGCGGACGTGTGCGTGGCGCTGCCCTACGAGCCCGGCCGCGTGGCGTTCGCCGGCCGGGCCGCCACCGTCGAGGAGCTGCGGCCGCTCGCGGCGGAGGTCGTGCACCTGCCCGAGCGCTCGGAGCACTACGCGCCGGCCGCCCGCCCCGCGCTGCATCACCTGGAGCGCGAGCTGTTCGAGCCGACTCCCGACCGGCGGCCGCCGAACGGCGCCCTGCGGCTGCTCGAGGCCGGCGGCGAGCGGGCGGAGGCCGAGCTGGTCGGCGCCGCCGTGCTCGAGCTGATGCGCCAGGGGATCGAGGCGCCCGACATCGCGGTGCTGCTCCGCGGCGACGCCGCGACGACGGCGCTGTTCGCCCAGGTGCTCGCCGGGTACGGGATCCCGGTCAGCCACGACCGCCGGGTGCCGCTGGGCCGCACGCGGCTCGGCGCCGGCGTGCTGGCGGGGGCGCGCGCAGGGCTCCCGGGCGGAACGGCCGCGGACCTCCTGACCTGGCTGCGCACGCCGGGCCGGCTCGCCGACCCCGCGCCGGCCGACGCGCTCGAGGTCCGCGTCCGCCGCGGCGGCGTCCGCACGGCCCGCGCGGCGCGGACGCTCTGGGAGACGCGGCTGGGCGGACCGCCGCTCACCGCGCTCGACACGCTCGCCGCGGCCGCGGCCGAGGGGCCGGAGGCGTTGCTCCTCGCGCTGGTCGCCGAGGCGGAGGAGATCTGGACCGCGCCGCACCGCCGCCGCGCCGAGGTGCTCGCGGCAGAGGACCTGGCCGACGCCCGCGTCGCCGCCGACCTGCGCGCGGCGTCGGGCGAGCTCCGCGCGCTCGCGGCGGCGGACCCGTCGCTGCTCGGCACGCCCGAGGACCTGCTCGACGCGCTCGGAGCCGTCGAGGTCCGCGAGCCCTCCGCCGTCGCCGGCGCAGCCCTCGGCACCCCGGCCGAGACCGTCTTCGCCGCGCCCCTCGCGGCCGTCCCGTCCGCCGGCGACGAGGTCTGGCGCGGCCGCCCCACGGTCGCGTCCGCCGGCGACGAGATCTCGCCCGCCCGCCCCGCGGTCGCGTCCGCCGGCGACGAGGTCTCGCCCGCGCCCGCCCGCCCCGACTCGCCGCCGCCGGCCACCCCGCCGCCCGGCGTGCTCCTCGCCGACCCGCTCGCCATCCGGGCGCGGCGGTTCCGGGCCGTGTTCGTGTGCGGCCTCCAGGACGGGGAGTTCCCGCGCCGGCCGGTGCCCGAGCCGTTCCTCTCCGACGAGGACCGGCGCGGGCTCGCGGTGGCGGCCGGGCTCCGGCTCCCGCTC
>DATHJG010000318.1:0-3125 GCA_035489875.1 Solirubrobacteraceae bacterium
CGTCGGCGCCGGCCTTGGCGAACTCGACGACGTAGCGCTCGGGGCGCTCGACCATCAGGTGGACGTCGACGTAGCCGCCGGCCCCGTGGATTTGGTCCGCGAGCGCGGAGACGGCCGACGGCCCCATGCTCAGCGCGGGGACGAAGTGCCCGTCCATGACGTCGACGTGGATCGTGCGAGCGCCCGCGTCGAGCACCTCCTGCACCTGCGCGCCCAGCCGCGCGAAGTCGGCGGCGAGGATCGACGGCGCGACCCCGGCCGGTCCGTTCGTCATCAAATCGGTTGGAGCATCGAGCTCCGGCAGTGGTTGCAGGTGTAGAGCGCGGTGCTCGACATGCGCACGATCGTCGAGTGCTCGCCGCAGTTCGGGCACACCGAGGCGAGCTCGAAGCGGCGCAGGCAGTTCACGCAGCGGTAGCGGCCGGGCAGGTTCGTCGCCCGCAGCCAGGGCTCGTGGCAGGCGGGGCAGACGTCGCCGAGATCGACGGCGTCGTCGCTCACGCCGCCCCCTCGCGCCGGAGCCGCGCGATGAAGAACCCCTCGGTCCCGTCCCGGTGCGGGAGGGTCTGCACGAAGCCCGGCACGCGCCCATGGTCCCACAGCGGCACGGCGGAGCGCAGGTCGTCGGCCGTGAAGTCCCCGCGTTCGGACAGGAACGCCTCGATCACGGCCTCGTTTTCGGTGGGCGAGATCGTGCAGGTGGAGTACACGAGCGTGCCGCCGGGGCGCAGCGCGTCGGCGCCGGCGCGCAGGATCGCGGCCTGCTCGCGGGCCAGTCGCGCCGGGAGGTCGGCGGCCTTGCGCCAGCGGGCGTCGGGGCGCGAGGCGAGCGTGCCGAGGTCCGAGCACGGCGGGTCGACGAGCACGCGATCGTAGGCGGCCGGCTCGTGCGGGCCGGTGGCGTCGCCGGTGCGCACCTCGATCGCGGCCGCGGCCCCCATGCGGGCGGCGGTGCGGCGCAGCGCGTCGGCACGGCCGGCGTGGCGCTCGACGGCGACGATCGTCCCTGCTCCCTCCATCAGCGCGGCGAGGTGGGTCGTCTTGCCGCCCGGCGCGGCGCACAGGTCGAGCACGCGCTCGCCCGGACGCGGGGCGAGCAGCCGCCCCACCGTCATCGCCGCGCGCGACTGGGGCATGAAGCGCCCCTCGGTCCACAGCGGCGAGTCGAACGCGTCGAACGGGCCGTCGAGCACCAGTCCCTCCGGCAGCCCGGGCGCGGGATGGCTGGCGACGGGCAGGCGGGCGGCCAGCTCGCCCGGGTCGGCGCGCAGCGTGTTGACGCGCAGGGCGGCCTCGGCGGGCTCGTTGTCCGCGGCCATCAGCGCGCGGGCGGCGTCCGGGCCGAGGGTCTCGAACCACAGCTCGGCGATCCACTCGGGGTGCGAGTGGCGCAGCGCGGCCTGCGCGGGCGTGGACTCGGGGAGCGCGGCCACGCGCCCCGCCGCCTCGCGGGCGCCGCGGCGCAGGACCGCGTTGACCAGGCCCGCGCCGCGCGGCGAGTCGCGCTTGACGAGCTCGACCGACTCGTCGACCGCCGCGTGCGCGGGCACGCGATCGAGGTAGGCGAGCTGGTAGAGGCCGAGGCGGAGCGCGGCGAGCACGAGCGGCTCGAGCTTGGCGACGGGCCGGCCGGCGAACGCCTCGATCAGGTGGTCCAGCGTCGCCCGCCGCTGGACGGCGCCGTACGCGAGCCGGGTGGCGAGCGCGCGCTCGCGCGGATCGAGTGCCAAGCGACTCGCCTCGGCGTGCAGGGTACGATCCGCCCACGCGCCGTCCTCGAACACGCGTCTGAGCACTGCAAGAGCGCATGCACGGGCGGGGGACGGGGTGCGGGGCCCGGTTTCCGGTTTGACGCGGTTCACCCGATGCACCGGTTTAGCGGAGGCGACGAAACCCCCGACACTGGTCCATCGGCATCGAACAATCGTCCAGACCGGCTAAAGGTCCCTCCAGTCCGAGGAAGAAGTTGCCGAAGGGCTGGTTGGATAGGGGATGAGACAAGATGCCGGACCAGAACAGTCGTAGCAGCATGAAGCCCGCGTCCCGTGGCTTCCACGCCCGGGACCTCCGGCTCGCCGGGGCGATCTCGGCCGGCCTCGTGTCGGCGATCCTCGTCGGCGGCGCGCTGCTCGCGCCCGTCGCCAACTGGGACGGCCTGTCGTCCTCGGGCGGCGGCGGCGACGAGGGCACGCAGACCGTGCAGCTGGCGGACGCGCCGCGCACGCCGGACTCGCAGCCCGGCTCCAAGGATCGCTCCGGCCCCGTGCTCACCGTGCCCGGCCCCGACGGCCCGGTCGCGCTCGACCCGGCAGCGCTGTCGGGCGGGACGCCGGTGTCGCTGCCCCTCGGCGGCGGCGACGACGGTCAGCAGCCGCCGGCGAACCAGCCCCGGGACCGCGTCCCCGGCGCCGGCACGACCACGAGCGACGGCGGGTCGATCGACGATCCTGCGTCGAACAACCTGATCGACTCCAACGGCGACGGCATCCCGGACCAGCGCTGGCAGGCCTACGGCATGGATCCGCTCGTCGACCCGTACGGCGACGCCGACGGCGACGGGATCCTCAACAAGGACGAGCTGGCGCTGCGCACGGCGCCGAACAGCCAGACCTCCGCCACGGGGCACCCCGACACCGAGCAGCTCACCAAGGACTCCGACGGCAACGGCATCCGCAACGGCGTCGAGGTCAAGAACGGCACGGACCCGTTCACCAACGACGTGCTCGACGGCGACACCGACGGCAACGGCGTCGTCGACGACAACGACGACTTCGACGGCGACGGCTACTCCAACGGCGACGAGCGGGTCGCCGGCACGAACCCCGACGACCCGGCCTCGTTCCCGGTCGCCGCGGAGAATCCCCCGGACGACAACACGCCCCCGCCGACGGACGACAACGGGGGCGACAACCCCGCGCGCACGCCGGACGAGGACGACACGCCCACCGACGACGCCGATCAGCAGCCCACGCCGGACGAGCCGCCTGTCCAGCCCGAGGACGGCCCGAGCGAGAGCGGTCCCCTGGCGCCCGCCGCGGACGACACCGGCGCCCCGGCGCCGCCGCCGGCCCCGGCTCCGGACGTGCCGGTCGAGGCGACGCCGAACCCGGTGGACCAGGCGCCCG
>DATHJG010000319.1:0-2815 GCA_035489875.1 Solirubrobacteraceae bacterium
GAGGCGGTGGGGCTGCGGGACGCCCTGCTGGCCGCAGCGGCTCTGCTCGGCGCCTCGCTGCTCGCCGGGCGCCGCTGGTCGCTGCAGGGATGAGCGCCGGCCCGCTCGCGCGACGGCGCCGGGAAGCGCCGCGCGGCGTGCCGGCCGCCGCCGGCGTCAGCTCGGCGTCGCCGAGCCGGCCGGTGCGTCCTTGGGCATGAGCACCCAGAGGGCAGGTGGAGCAGCGGGGTGAACGCCTTCGTCATCCGCGCCGCGTCGGCCCGGCGCGACCGCCGCGCAGGTAGCGCTCGGGCGTAGTGATCTTCGAGTGGCCCATGAAGTCCTTGCTACGCGCTGCGCGCGGTGTCGAGCACAACCTGCAGCGCGGGCGGGACCGGCTCGGCGTGCCAGGCGGCCGCGAGCACGACGCGGGCGGCTGCGCCCTTGAGCGGACGCAGCACCGCGCCCTGCATCGACAGCCGTTGCAGCGAGCCCGGCACCAGCGAGACGCCCAAGCCCGCCGCCACCAGCGAGACGATCGTCGGCATGTAGCTGGCCTCTTGCTCGACGTTCGGGGCAAAGCCCGCACGGGCGCAGAGTCCGAGGATCTGGTCGTAGAAGGCCGGTCCTCGCGCGCGCGGGAACAGGATCCACGGATCGTCGGCCAACTCGCGCAGCGCGACGCGGGCATGACCGCTGAGGCGATGAGTGTCGGGCAGAGCTGCGACGAGCGCCTCCCGACGCAGCACCTCCACCTGCAGTCCGGCGGAGGAGGCTTGCGCGCGCACGATCGCCAGGTCGAGCAGACCGTCGCGAAGCGCCGCCAATTGCTCGGCGCTGGGCAGTTCGTGCAGGTGCAGGCGAAGGGCGGGCGCCGTTTCCCGGACGGCTCGGACCAGATCGGGGATGAGCGAGAAGGCGGCGCTGCCGACGAAGCCGATCCGCACCTGGCCGACCTGGCCGGAGGCCGCCAGCTTGGCCGACTGCCCTGCGCGCCGGGCCGCGGCCAGCGCTTCCCGCGCGCCGGGCAGCATGGCTTGGCCCATGGCCGTCAGCGCCACGCGGCGGCGGTCACGCTCGAAGAGGGGCACGCCAAGCTCGGCCTCCAGTCGCCGGATCGACTGGCTCAGCGGCGACTGCGCCATGTGCAGCCGCCGGGCGGCGCGGCCGAAGTGCATCTCCTCGGCGACGGCCACGAAGTGTTCGAGGTGGCGAAGCTCCACGAACCGTTCCTGCCCTGAGACGACGAAGATCTCACACAGCCCGCCTTTGGTCTCACGATCGCTCTGAGTGGAGCGCATGCTGAGCGTCATCCCGTTCTCGAATAAAGGAGACCTCGCATGCCCCGTATCCTCGACCACCTGCCGGGGCGCTTTCTGGGCTGCGCGTTGATGGCGCTGGCGACGGCCGGCATCGTGATCGCCGCCGCGCTGGGCGGCGGCCAAGCGCCGGCGGCGGCCGACTCGCGCGGCGCCGAGCGTGGCCTGGTCCGGTCGGACTTCTCCGTCCGCAGCCCGGACGGACAGCGCATCGCTGCTCGCGAGGTCCGCGCCGCCGGGCGCCTCGCCGGCGACCCGGTGATCCTCATCCACGGCGCCCGCGTGCCGGGTGTCGCGTCATTCGACCTGCCGGTCACCGGTGGTTCGCTGGCGGCCGATCTGGTCGAGCGCGGCTCGCGCGTGTTCATCATGGACGTGCGCGGCTTTGGCGCTTCGACCCGTCCGCCGGAGATGTCCCAGCCGCGCGAGCAGTCACGCCCGCTGGTGCGCTCGGATGAGGCCGTCCTCGACATCGGCGCGGTCGTCGACGCGGTGCGCGCCAAGACCCGCGAGCGCCAGGTGGCGCTGCTGGGCTGGGCGACCGGCGGCCACTGGGCCGGCATGTACGCCAGCCAGCAGCCGGCCAAGGTCGACAAGCTGGTCATCTACAACAGCCTCTACGGGCCGATCGACGGACACCCCACGCTTGGCCGCGGCGGCGCCAACGAGGATCCGCAGCGCCCGGGCCGTTTCAATGAGGCCTCCTTCGGTGGCTACCGGCTCAACACCGGCGCCTCGCTGCTGCCGTCGTGGGATTCGTCGATCCCCGTCGAGGACAAGGCACAGTGGCGCGACCCGCGCGTGGTCGAGGCGTACGTGCGGGCCGCCCTGGACTCCGACACGACGTCGCAGTCGCGCACGCCGGCCAGCTTCCGGGCACCGAGCGGACCCATGGAGGACACGTTCTACCTGGCGACCGGCCGCCAGCTGTGGGACGCCTCGACCATCACCGCTCGCACGCTGATCGTGCGCTCCGAGCTCGACTTCTGGTCGCGCCCCCAGGACGTGACGACGCTTGTGAGCCACCTCGTCCGGGCCCGTCAGGTGCGGACGCTGGAGCTCCCGCAGGCCACCCACTTCGTCCACCTCGACCGCGCCGAGCGCGGGCGCCAGGCGCTGATGGCCGGCCTGGAGGACTTCCTCGCGCCGAGCCGATAACCATGACCGCGATGAAGCTCAAGCGGGCGGCGGCGCGGACGAGGTCGCTGCGGTCTGAGCTCGGTGGCTTCGTGCTCATACCGAAAGCACGGTGGCGACCGTGAAGCATGCCGTGGCGCCGCCCGTGACGATCGCCGGTACGCAGAACCAGAAGCGGAGAGAGAGCGCGAGGTACGCGCCGATGCGCGCCGCAACCGCGACGCGATGCTCGCCGCGGCACGCCGCGTGTTCGCGCGCGAGGGCCTGGACGCGCCGCTGGACGCGGTCGCCCGCGAGGCCGGCGTTGGACGGGCCACGCAGTACCGCCACTTCCCGACGCGCGACAGCCTCGTCAGGGCGATCTTCGACGACAACCTCGA
>DATHJG010000320.1:0-2853 GCA_035489875.1 Solirubrobacteraceae bacterium
GATGTGGATCGAGGTGAGCTCGTCGTCCTTGACCAGGCGCTCGGAGAGGATGATCGCGTCCTCGAAGTTGTAGCCCTCCCAGGACATGAAGGCGACCTTGAGGTTCTTGCCCAGGGCCATCTCGCCCTTGTCGGTCGCCGAGCCGTCGGCGAGCACGTGGCCGGCCTGGACCTCCTGGCCCACCTTCACGCGCGGCTTCTGGTGGATCAGCGTGCCCTGGTTGGAGCGCATGAACTTCTGGAGCTCGTACTCGTCGCGGCCCTCGGACGTCGTGACGACGATCCGGGTGGAGTCCACGAACTCGATCGTGCCGTCGTGCTCGGCGATGATCACGTCGCCGGTGTCGATCGCCGCGCGGCGCTCCATGCCGGTGCCGATCAGCGGCGCGTCGGTCTTGAGCAGCGGCACCGCCTGGCGCTGCATGTTCGCGCCCATCAGGGCGCGCTTGGCGTCGTCGTGCTCGAGGAACGGGATCATCGCCGTGCCGACCGACCAGAGCTGCTGCGGCGAGACGTCGATCAGGTCGACGTTCTCGGGCGCGTAGTACTCGTAGTGGCCCGCCTGGGTCCGGCAGAGGATCGTCTCGTTCGTGAGCCTGCCGTCCTTGTCGACCGGCTCGTTGGCCTGGCCGATCCGGCGCTCCTGCTCTTCGGTCGCGTCGATGTGGACGATCTCGTCCGTGACCTTGCCCTTCTTCACGACGCGGTACGGCGTCGTGACGAAGCCGAACTCGGACACCTGGGCGAAGCTCGAGAGCGAGCCCATGAGGCCGATGTTCGGGCCCTCCGGCGTCTCGATCGGGCACATGCGGCCGTAATGGGTCGGGTGCACGTCGCGCACCTCGATCGGCGCGCGCTCGCGCGTCAGGCCGCCGGCGCCGAGGGCGCTCAGGCGCCGCCGGTGGGTCAGGCCCGAGAGCGAGTTCGTCTGGTCCATGAACTGCGAGAGCTGCGAGGACCCGAAGAACTCCTTCAGGGCCGCCACGACCGGGCGGATGTTGATGATCGTCTGCGGCGTGATCGTGTCCGCGTCCTCGGTGGTGAGGCGCTCGCGGACGACCCGCTCCATGCGGTACAGGCCGATCCGGAAGGCCTCCTGGATCAGCTCGCCGACGGTGCGCAGGCGGCGGTTGCCGAAGTGCTCGTACTCGTCGAGGTGGTCGGCCACGGCCTCGCGCGGCATCGACATCGCCTCGGCGGCGTAGTCCTTGGTGTCGTCGGCCTCCTCGGACATGCCGAGGATCTTCGGGAGGTCGACGAGCTTGCGGACGAGCGTGACGATGTCGTCCTCGGTCAGCGTGCGCGTCTCGAGGTCGACGTCGAGGCCGAGCCGCTTGTTGAGCTTGTAGCGGCCCACGCGCGTGAGGTCGTAGCGCTTGGGGTCGAAGAAGAGCTGGTTGAGCAGGTTGCGCGCGTTGTCGACGCTCGGCGGCTCGCCCGGGCGCTGCTTGCGGAACAGCTCGATCAGCGCGCCCTCCTCCGAGCGCGTCTGCTCGGTGTCGGCCTCGATCGTGTTCTTGATGTAGAGCGAGCCCTCGAGGCGGCGCAGGATCTCGTCGTCCGACATGCCCATCGCGCGCAGCAGCACGGTGACCGGCAGCTTGCGCTTGCGATCGATGCGGACGTAGACACGGCCCTTCTTGTCGATCTCGAGCTCCAGCCACGAGCCGCGGGCCGGCATGAGGTTGGCGACGAAGAGCTGCTTCTCCGCGTCCTTCGGATCCATCAGGTACGCGCCCGGCGAGCGGACGAGCTGCGTGACCACGACGCGCTCGGTGCCGTTGATGATGAACGTGCCCCGATCCGTCATCCACGGGAAGTCGCCCATGAACACCGACTGCTCCCGGATCTCACCCGTCTCGCGGTTGATGAAGCCGACCGTGACAGTCAGCGGGCGCGCGTAGGTGAGGTCCTTCTCCCGGCACTCCTCGAGCGACGCGACGGGCGCGTCGAACTGGAAGGGGCCGAACTGGACGGCCAGATTGCCGGTGTAGTCCTCGATCGGCGAGATGTCGTCGATCGTCTCGCGCAGTCCCCCGGTCTCCGGGTCGACGAGCCAGGCGAAGGACTTCTTCTGGATGTCGATCAGGTTGGGGACATCGAGGACGTTGTCGAGCCGCGCGAACGAGCGGCGCGTACGGGGAGCATCAATGGAAGCCAAGACGGCGACTCCTCTTGGACTGGCGAGCGGGCAACGGGCGTTGCACTCCGGGCGACCCGGCCGCGAGGGACGGCAGGGCGCAAAAAGCGCGACCAGCCAAGATAGCACAGGGAGAAGCGGACCCCTGTGAGGGGCAATCGGCGCTCACGGACCCCGCCCGGCCCGCTCTCCGTATGTGGCGGAGGGGGCACTGCGGACGGCTGCGACTATCGGCCGACTGAAGTGAGTGTATCGGCGGTGGCAAGGGCCGGCTTGAGCCGCGGGCGGGCCTGCCGGGCACGACGCGTCGCTGCCGTCCGGCGGGCCGACGGGCGGCCTCTGCACGAGGCCGCCCTTGTCGTCCTGCGGGTGTAGCCCGGGAGCTACGGAGTGGCGGTGGCAACCGGCAGAGCGCCGACCACTGCGCGCACCACCTTGATCTCCCCGGACCGCTCGTTCTGCTGCGTGCTCGTGTAGCCGAAGGCGGCGAGGCCGAGCTTCTGCCCCGCTGCGAGGGTCACCTGCGTGATCCCGCTCGTGGAGATGTGGCGGTTCGCCGCGGTCGGCATGATGGCGTTCGGGCTGATGTCGCCCTCGTTGGCCGCGGGGTCGGTCGAGTAGTCGAGTCGCCCATCGGCATCCTTGTCGATGAACAGGCTGACCTGCGGGTAGACCTCCACCGTCGCGTCTCCGGCGGTGGTGCTCTCGAACGCG
>DATHJG010000321.1:0-2621 GCA_035489875.1 Solirubrobacteraceae bacterium
AGGCGGCGTGTTGCGCCGGGCAGAGACCCGGAATGCGACACGCCGTTTTTCGTTGAGGCCATCGAGCACAGGGCGACGCGCGAGAGGCGACGCGCGCGGAGTCATCCGTGCCCGATCCGATTGTTCCGGACGCCCTCCCCGCCGTCTCGTCCACGGCCGCCGACGCTTGGCCCGTCTCCGACAGCGACGCGCTCGACCGCTTGAGCGACGAGCAGCTGCAGGACTGGCGCAGGACCGGCGCGATGCCGACTGATTCTCCAGTTACGACGCCCGCTGCGGCCTCGTCAGCCGCCACGCCGGTGCAAGACCCGGCCGCGTCAACGGACGCGCCCCCGCAGGCCGCCTCGGAACCGGCCGACCCCGCGCTCAAAGACAAGACTAAAGAGCGCATCGATCAGGTGCTCGCCGATCGGGCGAGAGAACGCGACCGTGCCGATCGCGCCGAACGCCACATTCGCACGCTCGAAGCCCGTCAGACCCAGCCGAACGCCGACGCCCGACCTGCGGCCTCGTCCGCCGCCCCGGCTGGTCTCGTCAAACCCGACCCGGAAGCCTTCACCTACGGCACCGCGGATCCCGCGTATCTCGAAGCGTTGACCGACTACAAGGTCGCCGCGATCAACGCGCAACACCGCGAGACGTGGGAAGCGGAGCAGCAGGAAGGCCGGCGCCAGCACGAGTTCCACCGCGTCAAAACCGAGTTTGAAGCGCGAACCGCCGTGGCCCGCGCGGCCCATGCGGACTTCGATGCCGTCGCCATGTTGGCGCCGACGGAAATTCCGCAGGGCAGTGCCGCCGATCTCTGGGTCCTCGAAGACGAGGCAGGCGCCGAGATTCTCTACCACTTGCAGCAACCCGCGAACGCGGGCGAACGGCGACGGATTCTCGCGCTCGGTCCGAGAGAGCAGCTGAAAGAGCTGGTCCGCCTCGGCGATCGCTTGACCGCCCCGGCCGCCGCGGCGCGATCCACCCACGCGCCGCCGCCGCCGCCCACGCTCTCGACCCGCGCCACGCCTGGCGACGCCGTCGAGCGGGCGATCCGCGACGACGATACGGCCGCCTACAACGCGGCGATGAACGCCCGCGACCTGGCGCGCCTCAGAAAGTAACAGATGCCCGCTCCGAATAGTTTCGATTACACCGATTTCCTGGCGCGCGAGACGCTGCGGAAGCTGACGAACAAGCTCGTCATCTCTGAGGCGTTCAACACCTCGTACAACAAGAACTTCACCAAGAGCTTCGCGACCGGCGCGCGGGTGCGCGTCCCGTATCCGGTGCAGTTCCTGCCCGGCAACAACAACGATCTCGGCTACGAGCCCCAGCCCGTGATCGACCGCGCGACCGACGTGCGGATTGATCAGATGGCGAAGGTCCACTTCGGCTTCGACGTGCTGCAGCGCGCGCTCGAGACGCGCCATTTCGAGGAAGCCCTGAGCGAAGACATCGTCGATCCAGCCACCAACACGATGTACCAGGACATCGAAGACCGCTGCGCGAAGTACGCGTACATCCACGCCGGCACCGTCGTCGGCGTCCTGGGCACCAACCCGACCACGTTCGATCAGGTGTTCGGCGCGTCGCGCGCGCGGCTCGTCAACCTGGGCGATCGCTCCGGCGGGCGCAAGATGATCCTCAACACGTCGATCGGCCGCGCGCTGACCGCCGCGGAACTGCCGCTGTTTGCGCCGATGGCCGAGATCACGCACGCCTTCAAAGAAGGCGCGATCGGCCGGGCGCAGACGTTCGACACCTTCGAGAGCGCCAGCCTCTGGACGCACACCTCGGGCGCGTGGGCGGGCGTCGTGGAAGTCACGACCGCGCCAGTCGCGCCGGCCGACCTCGGCACCGGGATCACCTCGATCAACATCACGCACACGAGCGGCGATACGTTCGTCATCGGCGACAAGATCAACTTTGCCGCCTCGAACGAAACCAACAACGCGACACGACGCTCGACGGGCCGCCTGCGCGACTTCACCATGTTGACGCAGACGTTGCTGACCGCCACCACGTCCACGATCACCTTCTCGCCGCCGATGTACGGCCCGGGCTCGCCCTATCAGAACGTCAGCGCGTTGCCGCTGGCGGGCGCGGACCTGACGCTCTGGCCGGGCACCAACACGGCCGGATCCGCCGCGACGGCGAAAACCGGCGTCATCAGCCTCGCGCTGCCCAAGGACGCCTTCGCGCTCGTCGGCGTCAAGTTGTCGCTCCCCCCGAGCGGCGGCAAGTTCAAAAGCAGCACGAAACGCGACCCGACGTCCGGGCTCGCCGTGTCCTTCGTCCAGGACTTCGATACCCGGCTGATGGAGAACATCATCCGCTTCGATTGCCCGTTCGGGTTCGGCGAGTTCTATTCCGGCAACGCGATTGCCGTCGCAGGAGGCATCTAGTCATGGACAACGGCATGAACACGTTCGCGCCCAGCGTGCAGTACGGGCGCCTCGGGACGGTCGTCTATCCGACCAAGACGGCGACGACGATCGTCGTCACGACGGCCCTCACGCCCCTGACGCTCACCGTCGCGCAGATCCTGCAAGGCCTGCTCCCGGTCGACTGCCAGGACGCCGCCACCATCACGACGCCGAGCGCGGTGCTGCTCTGTGCGGCGATTGAAGGCT
>DATHJG010000322.1:0-8443 GCA_035489875.1 Solirubrobacteraceae bacterium
GCGCGACCTGCGCGACTACTTCCCCGACCGCGTCGTCGAGCGCTTCGGCCACCTGCTCGCCGAGCACCCGCTGCGGCGCGAGCTGATCGCGACGGTCAACGCGAACCTGCTGGTCAACTCCCTCGGCCCGACGTTCGTCTCCCAGCTCGGCGCGGAGCGCGGCGCCGAGGCCGCCGACATCGTCCGCGCGTACCGGATCGCGCGTCAGGTCACGGGTGCGCGGGCGCGCTGGGACGCCGTCGAGTCGCTCCCCCGCAGCATCGACCGCGGCGTCGTGACCGAGCTGATGGTCGGCGTCGATCGGCTCGTCGAGGCGGCGGCCCGCTGGTACCTCGCCCACGACGGCGGCGGCGCGCTGGAGCAGCAGATCGCGGCCGCCGAGGCGCCGTTCGCGCGCCTGATCGCCGTGCTGCCGGACGTCGGCGGGGACGCGTGGCGCGAGCAGCGGCGCGCGGCGGCGGACACGCTGATCGAACGCGGCGTGCCCGAGGAGGTGGCCTGGGCGCACGCGCTCCTGCCCGAGCTGATGCACGCGCCGGACATCATCGCCGTCGCCGAGGCCACCGGCAACGCGGTCGAGGACGTCGCGCGCGCGTTCCACGCGCTCGCCGAGCGGCTGGAGATCGGGTGGCTGCTCGGTGCGCTCGACGCGCTGCCGCAGCCGACGCGCACGCAGCGCTGGGCAGTGCAGGCGGTGCGCGAGGACTGCCTCGAGGCGCTGGCGGAGCTCGCCCGCGCGGCGCTCGTGCACGCCGCGGCGGACGAGGACGCCGCCGCCGCGGTGGACACGTACCTCGACGCCCGCGCCGCGCAGAGCCGCAGGCTGGCGGCGGTGATCGCCTCGCTCACCGTCGAGGGGACCGGGGACCTGCCCGCCCTGATGCTCGCCGTCCGCGCGGTACGAGCGCTCGCCGCCTGATGGCGCGCCTCGTCCTGGGGCCGCTCCTGCGCTACGCGGGGCGGGACGACGCGACGGTCTGGGTCGAGACCGACGGACCGTGCGAGGTCGAGGTGCTCGGCTGCCGCGAGCGCACGTTCCACGTCGCCGGTCACCACTACGCGCTCGTGCACGCGACCGGGCTGCCGCCCGCCGCCACGCTGCCCTACGAGGTGAAGCTGGACGGGGAGCCCGTGTGGCCGGAGCCCGACTCGCCGTTCCCCCCGAGCGTCGTCCGCACGGACGGCGGCGCCGGGCCGTTCCGCATCGCCTGGGGCTCGTGCCGCGTGACCGCCCCGCACGAGCCGCCGTACTCGCTGCGCAAGGACGAGGATCCCGCCGGCCGCGAGGTCGACGCGCTGCGCGTGCTCGCCGACCACATGCGCCGCGCGGATCCCGCCGAGTGGCCGCACGCGCTCGTGCTGCTCGGCGACCAGGTCTACGCCGACGAGGTCCCGCCGGAGGTCGCCGAGCGCATCCGCTCGGTCCGCGACGTCGCGCTCCCGCCGGGGGAGACCGTCGCGAACTTCGAGGAGTACACGTGGCTGTACCGCGCGGCCTGGTCCGAGCCGCACATCCGCTGGCTGCTGTCCACCGTGCCGTCGGCGATGATCTTCGACGACCACGACATCCACGACGACTGGAACACGTCGAAGACGTGGGTCGAGCAGATGCGCGCGACCGGCTGGTGGGACGAGCGCATCGTCGGCGGGCTCGCGACGTACTGGCTCTACCAGCACATGGGCAACCTGGCGCCCGAGCACCTGGCGCAGGACGAGCTCTACGCGCGCCTGCGGGAAGCCGGCGACGGCGGGCCGCTCCTGCGCGAGTTCGCGTTCCACGCCGACCGCGACGTCGCCGGCACGCGCTGGAGCTACTGCCGCGACTTCGGCCGCACCCGGCTGATCATGATCGACTCGCGCGCGGGCCGGGTGCTCGACCCGCCCGAGGCGCGCTCGATGCTCGACCCGGATGAGTGGCGCTGGCTCGAGGCGCACGCCGCCGGCGAGTTCGACCACCTGCTGCTCGGCACGTCGCTGCCGTTGCTGCTCGCGCCCGGGCTGCACTACCTCGAGTCCTGGAACGAGGCGGTCTGCAACGGCGCCTGGGGGGAGCCGGCCGCGGCGCTGGGGGAGCGCGTGCGGCAGGCGCTCGACCTCGAGCACTGGGCCGCGTTCGGGTCCTCGCTCGACCGCGTGATGCAGCTCGTGCGCAGCGCCGGCACGAGCGCGGACGGCATGCCGCCGGCGTCGATCGTCGCGCTCTCGGGCGACGTGCACCACGCCTACCTGGCCGAGGTCGGGTTCCCGCGCGGGACCGGCATGCGCTCGGCCGTCTACCAGGCGACGTGCTCGCCGTTCCGCAACCCGCTCGACGGGCGCGAGCGCACCTCCATCCGCTTCTCCTGCAGCCGCGCCGGCGCGATCGTCGGCCGGCTGCTCGCCCGCGCGGCGGGCGTCGGTGCCCCGCCGGTGCGCTGGCGCTTCACGCACGACGAGCCGTTCTTCGACAACCAGGTCTGCTTCCTGGAGCTCGACGGGCGGCGCGCGCGGCTGTGGCTCAAGAAGACCGTCCCCGAGCAGAACGACGGGTTCTCGCTGGAGACGGTCTTCGAGCGCCGCCTTGCCTGAGCTACGCCGTCAGCACGCCGCGGAACCCCTGGCGCCAGCTCGCGTGCGCGGGCTCCCAGCCCAGCTCGCGCCTGGCCTTCGCGTTGGACGCGCCGCGGACCTCGGTCATCATCACGGCGACCGCCTCGCCGGCGGCGAGGCGTCCCAGCCAGCGCGGGACGCGCCGCGGCGGCTTTGCGCCGACCGCCGCCGCGAGGGCCGGGAGCCACTCGCGCGCGGGCGCGGGTTCGTCGTCGACGACGTTGTAGACGCCGGGCGCGCCGCGCTCGATGGCGGCCATGGTCGCGCTCGCGGCGTCGTCGACGTGGACGAACGACCAGACGCCGGCGCCGGAGCCGACGATCGGGAAGCGCCGCTTGCGCACCATCTCGGCCTGCTCGCCGCCCGGCGCGAGACTCGTCCCCGGACCGTAGAGCCCGCCGTAGCGGAGCACGATGCCCTGCTCCTTCGCGATCGCGTCCTCCAGGTAGCGGATCGCGGCGAGCGTCTCGCGCATCGACGGCACCGGGTCGGGGTCGAGCGGGTCCTCCTCGGTCTTGACCGGCCCGCCGGTGTGCGCGTAGGGCCAGCCGGCGAAGCTCTGCGCGATCACGCGCGCGCCGTCGACGGCGTGCGCGGCCGCGAGCAGGTGGTCGGTGCCCTCGGTCCGCAGGCGGTTCGTCATCGCGAACGCGCGGTCGACGTCGCGGAGGTCGCTGAGGTCGGTCAGGGCGGTGAGCTGGTGCACGATCGCGTCGGGCTGCGCCGCGGTCACGGCGGCGACGACCGCGTCGCGGTCGAGCGCGTCGAGCACGACCGGCTCGGCGCCGGCCGCGCGCAGCGCCTCGACCTTGGACTCGGACCGCGTCGTGCCCGTGACGTCGTGGCCGGCGCGGGTCAGCTCGCGGACGAGCGGGGTGCCGATGGCGCCGGTGGCGCCGGCGAGGAAGATGCGCATCGGGGATCTCCTTTGCTGTGATGGTCTCGTAGACGAGATGCCCCCGACGGATGTGACACCCGACGATCTGCGCCCGCTGCTGTTCTCGCTCGCGTACCGCATGGTCGGGAGCGTGGGGGAGGCGGAGGACCTCGTGCAGGAGGCGTTCCTGCGCTTCCACCGCAGCGGCGAGCCGGTGGACGCGCCGAAGGCGTTCCTCACCACGGTGGTCACGCGGCTGGCGATCGACCACCTGCGCTCCGCGCGCGTGCGGCGCGAGGCCTACGTCGGCCCGTGGCTGCCCGAGCCGCTCGTGACCGAGCCCGGGGTCGGCGAGCGCGTGGAGGAGGACGAGACCCTCTCGCTCGCGTTCCTCGCGCTGCTGGAGCGGCTCACGCCGGTCGAGCGTGCGGTCTACGTGCTGCACGAGCTGTTCGGCTACGCGCACGACGAGATCGCCGCGGTGGTCGGGAAGAGCAGCGCGAACTGCCGCCAGATCCTGGGCCGCGCGCGCCGCCACGTCGACGCGGGCCGCCCGCGCTTCGAGCCCTCGCGCGAGCGCCGCCAGGCGCTGCTCGATCGCTTCCTCGCCGCGGTGCGGGTCGGCGACGTCGACGGCCTCGTCGGGATGCTCGCGGCCGACGCGGTGCACTACGCCGACGGCGGCGGCAAGGCGCGCGCCACGCCGCTGCCGATCTACGGGGCGGACAAGATCGCGCGGCTGTGGGCGGCGCTGGGCACCGGTCAGGGCCCGTACGAGCTGCACCCGGTCGACGTGAACGGCCAGCCCGGCGCCGTGGCGACGGGGCCGGACGGGACGGTGCTGACCGTGCTCACGCTCGACGTCGCCGACGATCGCGTGCAGGCCGTGCGGGCGATCGTCAACCCGGACAAGCTCGCGCGCGCCGCCGCCGCGCTGCAGGGGACGACGGTGCACCGCGATGGACCTTGACCTCTTCAGCTCCGCGAACGAGCCCGGGCAGGAGTCCGGCTTCCTGATCCTGCTCGCGTTCCTGATCTCGTTCTCGTTCATCCGCACCTCGGCCCGGCTGATGCGCAGCCCGCGCGTGCCGTGGTGGCCGGGCAGCGTCGAGGCCGGCGGCGTCCACATCCACCACCTCGTGTGGGGCATCTCGCTGGTCCTGCTCTCCGGCTTCGCCGCGTTCGTCAGCGATCTCTACGCCCCGTGGTGGCAGGTCACCTCCGTCGCGTTCGGGATCGGCGCCGGGCTCACGCTCGACGAGTTCGCGCTGTGGGTGTACCTGCGCGACGTCTACTGGTCGGCCGAGGGGCGCGACTCGATCGACGCCGTCATCCTGGTGACGCTGCTGGCCACGCTCGTCGTGGTCGGGGTGCAGCCGTTCGACCTCGACCAGACCGGGGCCGCGATCGGCACGTTCGGCGCGGTCGTCGTCGTCCTGGCGCTCGCGGCCGTCAGCTTCCTCAAGGGGCGGCTGCTACTCGGCACGCTGTCGATCTTCGTGCCGGTGATCGGCCTGGCCACGGCGTTCCGGCTGGCGAGCCCGGGCTCGCCGTGGGCGCGCTGGCGCTACCGCGGGCCGCGCGCGCACCGGCTGGAGCGGGCGCGCGCGCGTCATGCCCGCGAGGGGCGGCTCGACGCGCTCGGCGTGCGGATCCGCAACGCGATCGGCGGCGCGCCGAGCCGCGACGACGACAAGCCGTCGGGCGGCTAGTTCAGCGCCATGTTCGGCTCGCTCCCGTCCATCCCGCCCTCGCTCCGGCACGTGCCGCCGCGGTTCTGCGCGTAGACCTGCCGGAGGCAGTTGCGCAGCGCGAGTTGGCCCCAGTAGCTCGGGTGCAGGTCCTCCTGGAGCTGATACGGCGGGACGAGCGTCGTCACCGTCCGGATCTGGCTGACCCACTCGCTCTGGTCGGCCGCGCCCGGCACCGTCCAGTTCGCGACGCCGCGCTCCTCCAGCAGCCCGACCGTGCTCTCGCACAGCCGGTGGCCGGCGAGGGCGCCCTGGGCGTCGAGGACCGCGAGGCCGTGCGCCGCCGCCGCGTCCTTCACGACGCCGTTGATCACGTTGACCATCGTGTCGTTGGCCCAGTCCGCGTCGCGGTTCCAGACGCCGCAGCCGCCGACCGTCTGGCGCGTGTAGCCGGTCTCGCGGTAGCGGAAGCCGGCGCCCTTGGGGACCGGGGAGGAGTACGTCTGGGCGACGAGCCGGTAGTCGCCGGGGGCGTAGCCCGCGTTGGCCATCGCGGTCTTGACGTTCGCGAACGCGCCGATCACGCGCTGGCGCTGCTGGTCGACGTAGGCGGGGGTGAACAGGCTCGTCACGCTCGCGTCGTCATGGCAGTAGTTCTTCCACCACGACGGCGACGTGAGCCAGTCGGTCACGCAGGTCTGCACGATGCTGGCAAAGCCGAAGTTGTTCGCCCCGATCAGGACCGCGACGAGCCGGACGCGGCGCGTGCGGGCGTACTGCTCGAGCGCCTTGGCCTGGCCGATGTGGCCGGCGCCGTCGTCGTAGAAGTCGAGGCCGGGCTTGAAGTCCGAGCCGCTGGAGAACGGCTGCGTGTACGTGCGGGCGCCCGAGCAGGCGAGGTTCTTGGACCCGATGCCGCCGATGTGGACCTCGGCCGCCTTCGAGCGGTGGCAGCCGGCGATCGCCTCCCCGCCGGGGACGTCGTGGTAGGCGGTCGAGCCGAGCGCGTCGACGCGCGACGGGCTCTGGTTCGTGTTGCCGGCCCAGCGTCCGGCCTCGCCGGAGATCGCCGAGTCGCCGAGCGTCACGACCGCGTCCGCGACCCCGGACGGCGGAGCCGCTCCCGCAGGTGCCGCGCTCGCGCCGGACACGATCGTCAGCGCACACAGCGCTGCCGCACGTCGCTTCATAGAGGCCTCCCTCTGCTCGCGCTTCCGCCGCGGGTTTCTATGCGGCGGGCGCGAGAGATGCAAGCCGGATGGTCAGCCGGCGGCGACGTAGCTGACGCGACCGTCGAGCGGCGCGATGGAGGCGCGCTCCTCCAGGCCGTATCCGACGATCGTCGTGTAGCCCTGTGCGGCGAGCAGCGAGGTGACGGAAAGCTGGCCGTGCAGCGTCCGCGGAGCGCGGAACGTCGCGTGCCGCTGCTCGGCGTCGTCGCGCGCGGCTGCGATGCGGGTCTCGGCGCCGGGTCCGGAGGCGTCGACCACCACCGCGACCTGGTCGGCCGCCTGCGGCGCCGGCGCCTCTGGGGCGGCCGACAGGCCGGCCACGAGGCCGGCGAGTGAGGCGACTATGAACCTAGTCATACGTATGAAAGTACTACGTATGACCCAACTCGGCAAGGGCCGGTCACGAGTCCGTAACGCGCGCCGCGCGCGTTCATCCCGCGCGCGTTCATCCCGCGCGCTCAGCGCGGCGGCGCGGTGGAGCCGCGGACCTCGAGCTCCACCGGCATCACGCGGCTGCGCGGCCGCTTGCCGGCCAGCAGCGCGGTCAGCAGCTCGAACGCCACGCGGCCGAGCCCGACGGGGTCGGCCGCGACCGTCGTCAGCGGCGGCTCGAGCACGCGGCCGATGTCGAGGCCGTCGAACCCGACGACGGAGAGATCGTGCGGGATGCGCAGGCCGAGCTCGCGCGCCGCGAGGTACGCGCCGGCCGCGATCACGTCGTCGTCGCAGAACAGCGCGGTGACGTCGGGGTGCTCGCGCAGGAGGTCGCGCGTGGCGGCGGCGGCAGCGTCGATCGTGAACTCGGATCGGACGCGCGGGACGTCGCCCTCCAGCAGCCGGTCCACGGCGCGGCGGCGGAGCCTGAACGTCGGCCGGTCGTGCAGGGAGGCGACGTGGCCGATCCGCCGGTGCCCCAGGTCCAGCAGGTGGCGCACGGCGGCGTCGGTGCCGTCCTCGACACCGAGCCGCACCGACGGATGCCCGCGGCTCTCGGACTCGATCACCACGATCGGCTCGGAGCCGGCCGCCCGGCGCGGCGGGTCGACCTCGAACAGGAGCAGCCCGTCCGCCGGTCCGGCGTGCAGCGCCTCGGCCGACGCGGCGCCCCAGTCGCGGTCGTTGTTGGTATCGATCAGCGCGACCGCGTAGCCCGCGGCCCGCGCGGCGGTCTGGGCGCCGCGGAGCAGCCCGCCGAAGAACGGGTTCGTGACGTCGGGGACGACGAGCACGACCGTGCGGGCGGCGCCCATCTTGAGCGCCCGGGCGGCGACGTTCGGCCGGTAGCCGAGCTCAGCCGCTGCTGCGCGGACCGCCGCCTCGGTGCGCGCGGAGATGCGGCCGGCGGCCTTCCCGGAGAAGACCAGGGACACGGTCGACTGCGACACGCCGACGCGGCGCGCCACGTCGACGCTGGTGACTCGCTCCCCGGTCAGGCCCCGTAGCTTGCCAGCACGGCCAACAGAAGTGCGCTTGGCTTCGCCCGCCGGTCCAAGGACAGGGTGTCCGACCCGCAGCATGATTCGCCCCCATGTCTGCCGCACTCACCTCCCTCCCCGCCACGGAACGCACCCGCTCGGCCCGCCTCATCCGCGACGCACTGGGACTGCTCTCGTCCAAGTGGAGCGTCGACGTCCTGCTCGCGCTCGGCGACGGCTCGCGCCGCTATCACGAGCTGCTCGCCGATCTGGAGCCGATCTCCGAGAAGGTCTTGACCCAGACGCTGCGTGCGATGGAGCGTGACGGCCTCATCGGCCGCCGGGTCCACGCGGAGGTCCCGCCGCGGGTCGACTACGCGCTGACGCCGCTGGGAGCGACGCTCGCCGCGCCGATGCGCGCGCTGGGCGCGTGGTCGCTTGCGCGCGGTCGGCACGTGGAGGCGGCGCGAGAGCGCTTCGACCTGCGCCGGGCCATGCAGGCGCAGCGGCGGGCGGCGTAGGCGCGGGCAACGTCAACGGCTGGCATTGAAGGAGAGCCCGGATCGCGGTGCGGTTCCGCGGAACCGCCCGGTTTCACGATGCGGGGCGACGTACGGGCGTGGAGCGCCCTTAAATCGC
>DATHJG010000323.1:0-5852 GCA_035489875.1 Solirubrobacteraceae bacterium
GCTGGCCGAGACCGGCAACCTGCCGGCGATGCCGGTCGACGCGGCGGCGATCCCGGACGGGCTGCCGGGCGAGGTGTTCGCGGCCTGGGAGACGCTGTCCGAGAGCGACGGGCTGATCCCGTACCTCGACTACGCGACCCCGACGTTCTACGACGACCTCAGCGGCGCGATCCAGCAGCTGCTCGCCGGACGGCAGGATCCCGCCGAGTTCACCGGCGGGGTGGAGAGCGCGTTCCGGAAGTTCGCGGACGCCCAGTAGTGAGCGCGCCCGCCAGCATCTCGCCGCCGGCGCTGGCGGGCGCCGAAGCCGCACCCGACTGGCCGCTCGGCGGCACGCGCTCCGACGCGCGGCCGCCGGGCGAGCCGCGGCGGGTCGGCTACCTGTACCTGCTCCCCGCGTTCGCGGTGTTCGCCGCGTTCGTGCTCGTCCCGCTCGGCCACGCGTTCTGGCTCTCGCTGTGGGAGTGGGACGGGGTGAGCCCCGGCACGTGGGTGGGGCTGGACAACTACAGCGACGTGGTCTCCGACCCGGCGCTGCGCCGCGCGTTCATGCACGCGCTCGTGCTGATCGTGTTCTACGCGCTGCTGCCGGTCGCGATCGGGCTGTTGCTCGCCGGGCTGCTGGCCCGCGTGCGGGTGCGCGGGCTGGCCTTCTTCCGCACCGTCCTCTTCCTCCCGCAGGTCGTCGCCATGGTCGTCGTGGCGGTGATGTGGCGGATGATCTACGACCCGCAGAACGGCGCGCTCAACGAGCTGCTGCGGACGGTCGGGCTCGGGTCGCTCGCGCAATCCTGGCTGGGCGACTTCGACCTCGCGCTGCCCGCCGTCGGGCTCGTCGGCACGTGGGTCTGGTACGGGCTCGCGATGGTGCTGCTCACGGCGGGCGTCCAGAAGATCCCGCCCAGCCTGTTCGACGCGGCGCGGGTCGACGGCGCGGGCATGGTGCGGGAGTTCTTCGCGGTCACGCTGCCCGCGCTGCGCGGGGAGATCGCGGTGGCGCTGACGCTCACGACGATCGCCGCGCTGCGCAACTTCGACCTCGTCTACATCACGACGAAGGGCGGGCCGGGGGACGCCACGTCGGTGCCGGCGTTCCAGGTCTACAGCCGGGCGTTCGAGTCCGGCCAGGTGGGCTCGGCGGCCGCGCTCGGCCTGTCGCTGACGGCGGTCATCTTCGCGATCTCGTTCACGATCAACCGCATTGCGGAGCGCGGCGGCCGATGACCAGCCGGCGCGAGCTGTCGCTCACGTACGCGATCCTCGGCGTGTTCTCGCTGATCGCCGTCCTGCCGATCGTCGGGATCGTCTTCACGGCGGTCCAGGACCAGGGCGAGCTGGCGGCGTTCGGCACGTTCCAGGGCGTGCACCTGGACAACTTCGCGGACGCCTGGCGCGACGGGAACTTCGGCTCGTACCTGCGCTCCAGCGCGATCGTCACCGTGTCGGTGGTCGCGATCTCCGTGCTGCTGTCGATCCTGGCCGGCTACGCGTTCGGGCTGATGCGGTTCCGCGGCGCGCAGGTCCTGTTCTACGTGTTCCTGCTCGGGCTGATGGTCCCGACCGAGGCGATGATCGTGCCGCTGTACTACGACTTCCGCGACCTCGGGCTGACCGACACGTACTGGGCGCTGATCCTGCCGCAGATCGGGACCTCCGTCGCGTTCGGGACGTTCTGGATGCGCGCGTACTTCCGCACGGTGCCGCGCTCGCTGGTCGAGGCCGCGCGGCTCGACGGCGCGTCGAGCTGGTTCACGCTGTGGCGCGTGCTGCTGCCCCTCGCCCGTCCCGCGGTGCTGACCATGACCGTGCTGCTGTTCATGTGGACGTGGAACGAGTTCCTGCTCGCGCTCGTGATGGTCACCGACGAGGGGCTGCGCACGGCGCCGCTCGGGCTGAGCTTCTTCCAGGGGCGCAACCAGACGAACCTCACGCTGCTCGCCGCGGGAGCCGTGATCGTCGCGACGCCCGTCGTCGTGCTCTACGTCTTCCTCCAACGCCATTTCATCCGGGGCATGCTCTCCGGCGCAGTGAAGGGGTAGCCGCATGGCCGCAGTCCGATTCACCGGGGTCGACAAGCGCTACGGCGACGTGGTCGCCGTGCGCGGGCTGTCGCTCGACATCGCCGACGGCGAGTTCATGGTGCTCGTCGGCCCGTCCGGCTCCGGCAAGACGACCGCGCTGCGGATGCTGGCCGGGCTGGAGTCGATCAGCGGCGGCGAGATCGCGATCGGCGAGCGGGTCGTGAACCGGATCGCCCCGCGCGAGCGCGACATCGCGATGGTGTTCCAGGACTACGCGCTGTACCCGCAGATGAGCGTGTTCGACAACCTCGCATTCGGGCTGCGGCGGCGGAAGGTGGCGAAGGACGAGATCGAGCGGCGCGTGCGCGGCGCGGCCGATCTGCTCGACATCGGGGCCTACCTCGATCGCAAGCCCGGGCAGCTCTCCGGCGGCCAGGCGCAGCGCGTCGCGCTCGGGCGCGCGCTCGTGCGCCAGCCGCAGGTCTTCCTCATGGACGAGCCGCTGTCGAACCTCGACGCGCAGCTGCGCACCCAGACGCGTGGGGAGATCAAGCGCGTCCAGCAGGAGGTGCGCACGACGACCGTGTACGTCACGCACGACCAGGTCGAGGCGATGACCATGGGCGACCGCATCGCGGTCATGAACGACGGCGTGCTCGAGCAGGTCGGCACGCCGGAGGAGCTCTACGAGCGGCCGGCGAACCGGTTCGTGGCCGGCTTCATCGGCAGCCCGGCCATGAGCTTCTTCGACGCCGCCGCGAGCGGCGAGGACGGCGGGCTGCGGCTGCGCGGCGAGGGGATCGACCTGCGGCTGCCCGGGCTCCCGCCGCTGTCGGGAGAGCTGAGCGTCGGCGTGCGCCCCGAGGCGGCGCGGCTGTGGAACGGCGGGGGGCACGGGCTCGCCGGCCCGCTGCGGGGCGGCGTGACGTACGTAGAGGCGCTGGGGCGCGAGACGTTCGTCGGCGTCGACGTGGGCGGCGCGCGGCTCGCGCTGTTCCAGGAGGGCCGGATCGCGCTGACGCCCGGCGATGTGGTCGACTTCGGGCTCGTCCCCGAGGGCCTGCGCTTCTTCTCGCCCGCCGACGGCGCCGCGATCGCGGTGCCGAGCGCGGAGCGGACGTCATGACGCCGCCATCGCAGGTGCTGCTCGACGAGATCCGCGAGCAGCCGTCCGCGTGGCGGCGACTGGCCGACGGCGATGCGCCGATCGCCGAGCTCGCCGCGGTGCTCGCGGACCAGGCGCCCCCGCTGGTGCGGCTCGCCGCGCACGGTACCTCCGACCACGCCGCGGCGTACGCCACGTACGCGCTGCGGCTGCTGTGCGGCTGGACCGCGGTGCGCGACTCGATGTCGGTGGCGCTCTACTACGGCGCGGCCGCCGCGCGGCCGGGCGAGCTCGCCATCGGGCTGTCGCAGTCGGGGCAGACCCCGGACGTGGTCGCCTGGCTGCGCGCGGCGCGCGCTGCCGGAGCAACGGCGGTCGCGGTGACCAACGTCGAGGACTCCGCCTTGGGCGACGCGGCGGATCACGTGCTCTCGATCGGCGCCGGCGACGAGCGTTCGATCGCGGCGACGAAGACGTACACGTGCATGCTGGCGGCGCTCGCGCTGCTCGGCGCGCACGTCGCGGGCCGCGGCGCCGCGATGGTGCGCGCGCTGCGCGCCACCGCCGACGCCGCCGAGGCGCTGCTGCCCGAGCTGGAGGCCGCGGTCGTGCCCGTGGCGGCAGCCTGCGAGGACGCGCAGCGCATGTACGTCATCGCGCGCGGCATCGAGGTGGCCACGGCCGCCGAGATCGCGCTCAAGCTCACCGAGATCGCCTACGTTGGCGCCCGCGCCCTGACCGCGACGAGCATGGCGCACGGGCCGGTCGCAGCGCTCGATCCCACGTTCCCGGTCTGGGCGGTCGCGTCGGACGACGCCACGCGGCCGGCGGTCGCCGAGGCGGTGGCGCGGGCGCGGGCGGCCGGCGCTCCCGTCGTCGCGACCGGCCCGGCGGCCGCCACGCTCGTCGGCGCGGCGTTCAGGCTGCGCACTCCCGCGGCGCCGGAGCCGTTGCTCTCGCCGCTGCTGTCGGTGCTGCCGGGGCAGCTCTTCGCGCGCGAGCTGGCGGTCGCGAAGGGCCTGGACCCGGGTGCGCCGCGGCACCTGCGCAAGGTGACGAGCGCGGCGTAGGAGCGGACGCGCGGCGCCGGGGACTGCTGTCGCGCGACCCCGTGCTAGCGGCAGCTCACAAGGGCCGTACGGCCGTCCGGCGGGTACTCGACGACGAGGCCGACGCCGGGGGCGTAGAGCTTGTGCTCGACCTCGCCCTGGGGCTGGATGAACTCCTGGATCCGGATGATGTCCGTCAGGAGCCGGCCGTTCACGCGCGCGCGCAGCCCCGTTTCCTCGACCCGGTTCGATTCGGTCGTCACGCCGGGGACGTCCTCGAACCGGTACTGGTCGCCCACCTTCGGCTCCGCGGGCATCGCGACGCCGGGCACGTCGGTGTGGCGGCCGTACAGCCAGGTGCCGTCGTGGTTCGCCACCTTGCCCCGCCTGATGTTGGACACGTGCTCGCCGAGGTAGTAGACGGTCCGGTCGTCGGCCTGGGCGAAGTAGTCGTGCGTCCGCTCCACCAGCTCGCCGTCCTCGTAGGCGTCGTCGCGGATGACGGCGGCGTCCACCTGCTGCCCGTCGATCGTGAAGCGCCGGGTGCGGTCCAGCACGGTCGTGACCGTCCGCTCGCGCGTGCCGTCGTCGGCCCTGCCGCGCCGTTCGCAGCGGCGCGTTGCGGTCAGCGGCAGGTAGCGGTTGTCGATCGTCGTCGGGTGGGAGAAGACCGGACCGGCGGCGGCGCCGCCGGTCGTGCCCCGGCCTTCGCGAGCGTCGTCGCCGGAGACCGCGATCGCGGTACCCGTGCCCGCGGCCGCGAGCGCGGCGACAGCGCTGCCGATGACGAGGAGCCTGCGTTTGCGCTGCATGGTTGCCCCTTCGACGATTTTGCTCGGTCAGCGTGGCGTCAGATCGAACCTGACGAGATCGACGATCCCGTCGCTGGGCCGCTCGCGCACGAGCCCCACGTCCGGGCAGTAGAACTTCCGCTCGGGCTTGGAGCTGCCCCGCAGGTCCGTGTCCCGCGTCTCCAGGCAGCCGGTGAACCGCCCGGCGCGCGTGGTCACCTCGGCGTCGACCGCCACCACGGTCGAGCGGCCCCGCGAGACGCCCGGCGCCCGCGTCTGGCGGAAGGACTGCCCGACCTTCGGCGCAGCGGGAAGGAACAGACCCCGCCTCGCGCCCTTGCGGCCGGCGATCCACTGGCCGTCGTGGCCGGTGACCTTGCCGTTCTCGATGTCGTCGACACGCTCGCCGAGGTACCAGACGTTCCCCGTGCGGTCCTGCGCGTAGTAGTCGGTGGAGCGCTCCACCAGCTTCCCGTTCTCGCGTTCCTTGACGTCGACCGCCGTCGCGCGGACGCCAGCGACCCGGACCCGCTTGCCGCGCACGCGGCTCGCGACGCGGATGCGGACGTCGCCGTCCCTGCCCTCATAGCGCATCCTCCGGACCTTCCTGAGCGGGAAGAGCGGGTGGTCGACCCAGGCGCGGTACCCCGTCTTCGGACGGTTCCCGCCGACCGGGGCCGGGGGCGGCGCCGACCAGCCGGCCGGCGTCGTCGTCTCGCCGGTCGTGGGCGGGGGCTCTGGCAGGGCGCAGGTGTAAGGGCCGTAGTCGCCGTCGTCAGGACCCTTCACGGGCTCGGTCTGCGCGTACACGTCGCTGCACTGGAGGCCGCGCTGGTCCAGGACGTGCGCCTCCCGGTTCGCCCGCCGGAGCTCGCTCCGGCTGAGC
>DATHJG010000324.1:0-2902 GCA_035489875.1 Solirubrobacteraceae bacterium
CCGAGGTTGAGCTTGGCGTCGAGGATGCCCGCGCGCGTGAGGTCGCCGGCGGCGAGCGCCTTGCGCAGGACCGCCGTCTCCATCTTCGCCTGGCAATACCCGTACATGAAGTAGTAGTCGGGGATCTGCGACGGCGCGTACCGCTTGGCGTCGGCCAGGAACTTGGCCATGCCGGGCACGCTCATGTCGCCCCACTGCGACTCGTAGCCGAGCACCCACACGTTGGACGCGAGCGCCTTGGCGACCGCGGTCGGCTTGCCGCTCGTCGTGCCGTCGGACGTCATCAGGTACCCCGACCACGCCGGCCCCTGGAACACCCACGTCGGGTTGTAGCCCTGCGAGGCGCCCGTGCCGACGATCGCCGCGCCCACGCTGGGAGTGGCCACGACGAACACGTACTCCGCGCCCGCGGACCGCATCTTCTGGACCTGCCCGGTGAGGTCGGTGTCACCGGCCTTGTACGTGGTCTCGGCGACGCTGTCGAGGTGGTAGGCACTGACGCCCGCCCGGTAGCCGCGCAGCCCGTCCTCGCCGTATGCGTCGTTCTGGTAGATGATCCCGACCTTGGCGTTGGCGTCGCCCTTCTGGTTGGCGATGTAGTCGAGCGCGTTGGCGTTGTCGATCGCGTACGGCGTACCGATCACCGCCATCACCCGATCGGTGACGAGCGACGAGTCCTGCGCGGCTGCGCCGATCAGCATGTTCTGCTGGTCGGCGAGCGGCTGGATCGCCTTGGTCGTCGGGCTGCCCAGCGACTGTCCGATGAACGCGACGTCGCCGGCGATGCGGTTGAACGCCTGCACCTGGGTCTGGGGGTCGTACTTCGAGTCCCGCTCGACGAGCTTGACCTTCCAGCCGTCGATCCCGCCCGCGGCGTTGACCGCGCGGAAGTAGGCCTCCTGGCCGGCCGTCAGCGGCTTCCCGATCACCGCCACCGGTCCGGACAGCGGGCTGAGGACACCGAGCGAGATGGTCTTCGCCTTGGCGTCGACGCCCGGACCGGTCTTGATCCCTCCGCTTGCGGCGGTGTCACCGCCGCCGCTGGAGCCGGTCCCGCACGCGGCGACGCCCATCGCGATCGTTCCCACCACGCACACGGCAGCCAGCCGGTGCAACTTCACCTTGCCCATGTCGCCTCACTCCTATCGATTGTCTGGGCTTCCTGTGACACCCCTCCGCCCGCACCGACGCGCGACCACAGCGAGGCGACACGCCCGCCCAGCCCGACGACCCCGCGCGGCTCCAGGACGAAGAAGACGATGATCAGCCCCCCGTAGGCGATCGACGCGATGTCGTCGATCGGCAGCCCGCTCGACGACGATTCGGGGATCAGCGACTGCAGGACCGCGGGCAGGGCGAAGATCACGATCGCGCCCAGCACGGCGCCCCATACCGTGCCGATCCCGCCGACGATGATCGCCGCGACGTACTTGACCGAGAGCAGCAGGTTCCACTGATCGGGAGTGGCGAACGACAGGTACGACGCGAACAGCGCGCCGCTCACGCCCGTCAGGAACGACGAGACCACGAACGCGCTCATCTTGGTGCGCGCGAGGCTCACGCCCATGATCGCGGCCGCGACCTCGCGCTCGCGCACCGCCTGCATCGCGCGCCCCGGCCGGCCGCGCGCGACGTTCCAGACGAACAGCATCGCGGCCGCGAGGATGATCAGCGCGAGGTAGTAGTAGAGGCCGTTGTGGTCGATGACGAGGCCGCCGAGCGTGAGCTGCTGCCCGGGTGCGAAGTCGAACGGACCGAACGTGACCGGCGGGAACGAGCGCCCGCCGGGGCCGCCGGAGATCCCCGGCACGTTGAACCAGATGTGCTGCCCGATGAAGACCAGGCCGATCGTGACGATCGCCAGGTAGAGGCCGCGGAGGCGCAGCGCCGTCGGCCCGACGAGCGCCCCGCAGAGGGCCGCCACCACGCCGGCGGCGGGTAGCCAGATCGCCGCGGTCAGCTGGAGGTTCCCGCCCAGGACCGCGGCGGTGTACGCGCCGACCGCGAGGAAGAACGCGTGCCCCAGCGAGATCTGGCCGGTGTAGCCGGTGAGCACGTTGAGCCCGAGCGCGCCGATCGCCGCGATCAGCACGAACGTCGCGGTGGTGAGCTGGAAGGCGTCGAGGCCGAACGGGAGCACGATCGCGAGGATCGCGACGGCGAGCACTGCTGCGCGCTTCCCGCTGAAGCGTCGCCGTGAAGTCGCGAGCCGCGTCATACCCGCTCCACCGGCGCGGTGCCGAACAGGCCGTAGGGCCTGCAGAGGAGCACGAGGATCATCACGACGTAGGGCGCGACGTCGGAGAAGTTGGTGCCCAGCCATCCCGGCGCGTAGCCCGACGCCATGACCTGGACGATCCCGATCGTGATGCCGCCCACGACGGCGCCGGGCGGCGAGGCGAGGCCGCCGAGGATGATCGCCGGGAAGGCGCGCAGCGCGGCGTCTCCCAGGGCTGGGTTCACCGAGCTCGGAAAGCCGGACAGGAACAGTCCGCCCACCGCGGCGACGCCGCCCGCGATCGCCCAGGTCAGCGCGTAGACGCGACCCACGGGCACGCCGACCGCCAGCGCCGCCTCCTCGTCGGAGGCCGTCGCCCGCATCGCGAGGCCGTAGCGCGAGTAGCGGTCGAAGACGAAGTACAGCGCGAGGATCAGCGCGGTGCTGAGGACCGTCCAGATCCGCACCCAGTTGAGCGTGACACCGCCCGCGTCCACGGCCGAGGCGCCCCACGGATCGCCGAGGATGCGCGCGTTGCCGCCGAAGATCGCGGGGATCGCGGCGTCGATGACGATGCTCAGGCCGATCGTGACCATGACGAGCACGAACACGGGCTGTCCGAGCATCCGCCGGAGCACCGTCATCTGGAACGCGGCGCCGCCCGCCGCCAGCAGCGCGATCGCG
>DATHJG010000325.1:0-7362 GCA_035489875.1 Solirubrobacteraceae bacterium
ACCGCGCGCTCCAGCTCGCCGAGGTCGGCGACGTCGACCGGCAGCGCCCGCTCGACCAGCTCGCCGTCGAAGCGCCAGCTCACGCTGGTCGGCAGCGCGTCGTGGACCCGCTCGACGCCGTAGCGGTCGGCTTCCGCCCACACGAAGCGCTGCACGTCGGCGACCCAGGCGCCGCCCATGTCGAGGTCGAGCCCGCGCAGCGCGCCGCGCTGCAGCCACACCCGGCCGCCGAACCGGTCGCGCGCCTCCAGCACCCGCACGGCGTGCCCGCGCGACTCGAGCTCGCGCGCGGCGACGAGCCCCGAGAGGCCGGCGCCGATGACGATGACGTCGACCACAGGCGGCACGGTACCTGGCGCCCGTGCGCTAGCCTCGCTTCCATGTCGCACTCACCGGAGCGTCCAGACGATCTCGGCTGGCTGCTGGCGAAGGTGAGCTACTCGCTGACGACCGAGCTGACCGCCGCGCTCGAGAGCCTGAGCGTCACGCCCCGGGCGCAGTGCGTCCTCGCCACCGCGATGCAGGGCGAGTACACGCAGACGGCGCTCGCCCAGGCGATCGGACTCGACAAGACCACGATGGTCGTCACGATCGACGCGCTGGAGCGGGCCGGGCTGGTCGAGCGCCGGACGTCGAGCGAGGACCGGCGCGCGCGGGTGATCGCCGTCACCGAGGCCGGCGCGGCCACGGTCGCCGAGGGCGAGCAGATCGTCGAGCAGATCCACGAGGACGTGCTCTCCGCGCTCTCGCCCGAGCGCCGCGAGGCGTTCATGGACGCGCTGCGCCAGCTCGCCACGGACCGACTCGGTGCGCCGACGCCGTGCGAGAAGCCGGTCCGCCGGCGCGAGCCGCGCAGCGTCGCCGCCGCCGCCGTATAGATCCGTACGAGATAATCCCGAACGGGACGATCTGGTACGGTCAGGGAATGCCTGACGTGATCTCCCCGCCCGTGCCCGAAGACCGCTCCCGCTGGATCGCACTGATCGTGCTCTGCGCCGGGTTCCTGATGATCATCCTCGACGGAACGATCGTGAACGTGGCCCTGCCCTCGATGCAGGACGACCTCGGATTCTCGCAGGCGAGCCTGGCGTGGGTCGTGAACGCGTATCTGATCGCGTTCGGCGGCCTGCTGCTGCTGGCCGGGCGACTCGGCGACCTGATCGGCCGCCGGCGCATCTTCCTCGTCGGGCTGGCGATCTTCACCGCCGCCTCGCTGCTCTGCGGGCTCGCATCCAGCCAGGAGGTCCTGATCGGCGCCCGCTTCCTGCAGGGCCTCGGCGGCGCGATGACCTCCGCGGTCATCCTCGGCATGATCGTGACGATGTTCCCGGAGCCGCGCGAGCAGGCGAAGGCGATCGGGATCTACAGCTTCGTCGCCTCCGCCGGCGCGTCGATCGGTCTGCTGGCCGGCGGCGTGCTCACGCAGGCCATCAACTGGCACTGGATCTTCTTCGTCAACATCCCGATCGGGATCGCGACCGCCGTGTTCGCCGTACGCCTGCTCCACGACGACGAGGGCGTCGGCCTGCGCCAGGGCGCGGACGCACTCGGCGCCGTGCTGGTGACGACGGCGCTGATGCTCGGCGTCTACACGATCGTGGAGGCGGGGGACTACGGCTGGACCTCGCTCCACACGCTCGGGCTCGGCGCGGTGTCGCTCGCGCTGCTCGGGGGCTTCGTCGCGCGGCAGGCGACCGCGCGCAACCCTCTGTTGCCGCTGCGGCTGTTCCGCTCGCGCACTGTCTCAGGCGCGAACGTGATCATGGTTCTGCTGGTCGCCGGCATGTTCAGCTTGTTCTTCCTGGGCGCGCTGTACCTCGAGCGGGTGCTCGGCTACGACGCGGTGGAGATCGGGCTCGCGTTCCTGCCTGTCTCGGTCGGCATCGGGGCGCTGTCGCTCGGGCTGTCCCCGGTGCTGAACATGCGCTTCGGCCCCCGGCGCGTGCTGATCGGCTCCCTGATCCCGATCGCCGCCGGCCTCGCGCTGTTCGCGCGGGTGCCGGTGGACGCCAGCTACGTAGCGGACATCCTGCCGTCGATGGTCCTGTTCGGCGTCGGCGCCGGCCTGGCGTTCCCGGCGATGGCGACGCTCGCGATGACCGGCGCCACGGCGAGCGACTCGGGGCTGTTGTCCGGGCTGGTCAACACGACGCAGCAGGTCGGCGGCGCCCTCGGGCTGGCGATCCTCGCCACGCTCGCGACGTCGCGCACCGAGGGCCTGGTCGACGACGGCGCGTCGCAGGCCGCTGCGCTGACCGACGGCTACCAGCTCGCGTTCACGATCGGCGCCGCCTTCGTGATCGCGGCGCTCTTGCTGGCGGTGACGGTGCTGCGCCCACAGCCGGCTGCGCAGGAGGCGGCCCCCGACCTCGAGGCCGCCTACTCGGAAGCGGCCTGACGATTCTCGGTCAAGGCGCGGGGGCGGCCAGCCGCTCCCGCGCCGCCTCGCGCGAGGTGCCGCGCTTGCCCCACTTCGCGACGTCGGCGTAGTCCATGAGCGTGTCGAAGTACGTGCGCAGGCGCGGCGCCTGGAGGCCGAGGCGCTCACGCGTGCGCGTGTCGTCGAACACGACCTCCATGTCGAAGTAGGGCAGGTAGACCGCGCCGTGCTCGTCGGCCGTCGCGTCGCCGAACGCGCCGGTGTCGACGTACGGCGGGCGCGGGCGGTCGAAGTGCACGCAGGCCAGCTCGGACAGCTCGTCGACCGTCGAGGCGTCGCCACCCGAGACGAGGTTGAACGTGCCGGTGGCGTCCGCGTCGACCAGCTTCGCGATGCCGTCGGCGACGTAGTCGACCGGCACGACGTCGACGCGGCCGTCCGGCTTGGCCGGCACCTGCTCGAACAGCCCGCGCGCGAACGCGCGCAGGGGCCAGTAGAGGACGTTGAACGCCGGGGTCCAGCCGGTGTCGGACTCCCCCATCACGATGCTCGGCCGGGCGATCGCGACCTCCATCCCCGCGACGTCCGCGAACAGCGCCTCGGCCTCGCACTTGGTCTGCTCGTACGTGTTGCGGAACGCCGTGCCGACCATGTCCTCGGTGAACGCGCCGACGTGCGTGCCGGCGACATACGCCGTCGAGACGTGCACGAAGCGGCGGGCGCCGGCGGCGCGGGCGAGCGCCAGCATCGCGCGCGTGCCCTCGACGTTGATCTCGCGCGCCTCTTCCAGCGGGAGATCGAACGCGATCGAGGCCGCGCAGTGGCAGACGACGTCGACCGGATCGTCGGGCGCGTCGATGCCGGCGGTCAGGTCGCCGGGGAGCGCGCGCACGCGCGCCCGGTGGGGCGAGGCGTCGTGGTAGAGCGTGGCGAGGACGCCGTCGAGCCGCTCCTCCGCCGCGTCCTCGTCCCGCGCGCGCACGAGGCACAGCACGTCGTGGTCGGTGCGCTCGAGCAGCCGCGCGAGCACCTCCATGCCGAGGAAGCCGGTGGCGCCCGTGAGAAGGACCTTGCTCATGGCGCGGTCGCCTCCTCGAGCGGCCGCTCGGCCGTCCCGTCCATTCCCTGCAGCGGCGTGCCCATCGCGTGGAAGCCTCCGTCGACGTGGATGATCTCCGCAGTGATCGCGCGGGCGAGGTCGGAGAGGAGGAAGCAGACCGCGCCGGCGACCGGGCCGGCGTCCTCGGTGTCCCACCCGAGCGGCGCCTGCTTCTCCCACACGTTGGCGAGCTGCGAGAAGCCCGGGATGCCACGCGCCGCGATCGTCCCGATCGGCCCGGCGCTGACCAGGTTCACGCGCACGCCGCGCGGGCCGAGGTCGCGGGCGAGGTAGCGCGAGGTCGCCTCCAGCGCCGCCTTGGCGACGCCCATCCAGTCGTACACCGGCCAGGCGACCGAGGCGTCGAAGTCCATGCCGACGACGCTCGCGCCCTCCTCCGGGTAGAGGTCGGCGAGCGCGACGGCGAGCGCCTTGAACGAGAACGCGCTCGTCTGGAACGCGGTGATCGCGCTCTCCGGCGGGGTGGTCAGGAAGCGGCCGCCGAGCGCGTCCTCGGGCGCGAACGCGATCGCGTGCAGCACGCCGTCCACGCGGCCCCAGCGGTCGCGCAGGTCGGCGGCGACCGCCTCGAGGTCCTCGGCCTTGTTGACATCGAGCTCGAGCACGTCGGGCGGCGAGGGCAGCTGCTTGGCGGCGCGGTCGGTCAGGCGCTTCGCGCGGCCGAACCCGGTCAGCACGACCTCGGCGCCCGCCTCCTGCGCCTGCCGCGCGACCTCCCACGCGATCGAGTCGCGGGTGATGACGCCCGTGATGAGGAGCTTCTTGCCGGTCAGCATCAGAGGGGAATGTTCCTCACACCGTGCGCCGGATGCGCCACCGCCTCGAGCGTGCGCAGCGCCTCGGACAGGCGCCGGCGCGTGTCGCCGGGCGGGACGATCTCGTCCACGTAGCCCTCGGCCGCCGCGACCGCGGACGTGAGGTGCTCGTCGCGGTACTCCTCGGCGAGCGCGTCGCGCGCCGCCTCCGGATCCTCGGCCGCGGCGATGTCGCGCCGCCGCACGATCCCGACCGCCTGCTTCGCGCCCATCACGCCGAGCGTCGCCTGCGGCCACGCGAACACGTAGTCCGCTCCGAGGTCGCGCGAGTTCATCGCGATGAACGCGCCGCCGAACGCCTTGCGCAGCACGATCGTCACCTTCGGCACGCTCGCCTCGGCGAACGCGTGCACGAGCTTGGCGCCGTGGCGGATCACGCCGCCCTTCTCCTGCTTGACGCCGGGCATGAAGCCGGGGGTGTCGACAAACACGAGCAGCGGGATGCCGAACGAGTTGCACGTCCGCACGAACTTCGCGCCCTTCGTCGCCGAGTCGGAGTCGAGCGCGCCGCCCAGGAACTTCGGCTGGTTCGCGATGATCCCGACGGGCTTGCCCTCCAGCCGCGCGAAGCCGCACACGATGTTGCGCGCCCAGCGCGGACTCCACTCCAGCAGCCGGCCGCCGTCGACCGTGCCGCGGACGACGTCGCGGACGTCGTAGACCTGGCGTTCGGAGGCGGGCACGGGGTCGCCCGGGTCGTAGCCCGGCGGATCGGACGAGTGCCACGTCGGCACCGCGCCGCCGGCGTAGGACGGCAGGTGGTCGAGCAGGTCGCGGACCAGCAGCGCGGCGTCGGAGTCGTTGCGGGCGAGGAAGTGCGCGACGCCGTTGCGGTCGTGCACGTTCGGCCCGCCGAGGTCGAAGGCGTCGACGTCCTCGCCCATGACCTCCTTCACGACCGCGGGGCCGGTGAGGAACATGTTCGCGCGCTCGGTCATCACGACGAAGTCGGTCAGCGCGGGCGAGTACGAGCCGCCGCCGGCCGACGCGCCGCAGATCACCGAGATCTGCGGGATCCGCCCGGACAGCCCGACGTGCTCCTTGAAGATGCGCGCGTAACCGGCGAGCGCGGCCAGCCCCTCCTGCATGCGCGCGCCGCCGGACTCGATGAAGCCGATCGCGGGCGCGCCCGCGCGGCCGGCGAGCCGCAGCACGCGCACGATCGAGTCCGCGTGCTGCTCGCCCAGCGAGCCGCCGAGGTAGGAGGGGTCCTGCGCGTAGCAGAACACGGGGCGGCCGTCGACGCGACCGGCGCCGGCGATCACGCCGTCGCCGGCGCGGGCGTTCTCCCCCATCCGGCGCGAGCGGACGTCCGAGCGCAGCAGCGTCAGCGACCCGTCGTCGCAGAGCGCCTCGAGGCGCTCGATCGGGGAGAGCTTCTCCTCTACCTGCGGAACGAACTCGATGGTCATGCGGCCTCCAGGCACAGCACCGCGTTGTGGCCGCCGAAGCCGAAGGCGTTCGACAGTCCGACCGCGGGCTTGCCGTCGATGTCCAGGGGGCGGGCCTTGCCGGGCACGTAGTCCAGGTCCAGGCCTTCCTCGGGCTCTTCGTACCCGAGCGTCGGGGGCGCGATCCGGTCGCGCAGGGCGAGGATCGTCGCGACGGCTTCCACCGCGCCGGCCGCGCCGAGCAGGTGCCCGATCGCCGACTTGGTGGAGGACACGGGGATGTCCTTGACCGCGTCGCCGAGGGCGGCCTTGAGGGCCTTGGTCTCGGAGCGGTCGTTGAGGGGGGTGGACGTGCCGTGCGCGTTCACGTACACGACGTCCGCGGGGGTCAGCTCGGCGTCGGCGAGTGCGACCCGCATCGCCTCCGCCGCACCGGCGCCCTCCTTGTCGGGGGCGGTCAGGTGGTAGGCGTCGGAGGTCGCGCCGTAGCCGCGCACGTAGGCGAGGATGTTCGCCCCCCGCGCGCGCGCCAGCTCGCCGTTCTCGAGGATCAGCACCGCGGCGCCCTCGCCCATGACGAACCCGTCGCGGCGGACGTCGAACGGGCGGCTGATGCCGGTCTCCGACAGCGCGTCGAGCGCGGCGAAGGCGGCGCGGGCGAGCGGCACGAGGCCGGCCTCCGAGCCGCCGGCCACGACGGCGTCGGCGCCGCCGGACTGGATCAGCTTGGCCGCCTCGCCGATCGCGTGCGCGCCGGCCGCGCAGGCCGAGAGCGTGGCGAACGAGGGGCCGTGCAGCTTGTGGCGCATCGCGACCGCGCCGGCGCCCGCGTTGCCCATCATGAGCGGGATCGAGAGCGGCGACACCTTGCCGGGCCCCTGCTCCAGCAGCACCTGGTGGTTGTGCGTGAGCGTGCCGATCCCGCCGATGCCCGTGCCGATGATCGACCCGATCCGCGTCGAGTCGTACGGCAGCTCGCCATCCCAGCCGGCCTCGGTGAGAGCTTCGTCCGAGGAGACCAGGGCGAACTGCGTGAAGCGATCGGCCCGGCGCACCTCCTTCACGGACAGGAACTCGGTCGGGTCGAACTCCGTGCACGCGCCCTCGCCGTCCTCGATCCCCGAGGCGCCGGCGGTCCAGCGTTCGTGCAGCGTGCGCGCGCCGACACCCAGGGGGGTGACGGCGCCGATGCCGGTGACGACGACGTCGGGCTTCATCCCGCTCGGCTCACCACCAGCTCGACGGCGTCGCCGACGGTCTTGATCTTGCCGACGTCGTCGCCCTTGAGCTGGACGCCGAACTCGTCCTCGATGATCTGCGACAGCTCGGCGAGGTCGAGCGAGTCGACGTCGAGGTCCTCGAACGTGGCCTCGCGGGTGATCTCGCTCGGTTCGGCGCCGAACTGCGGCAACGCGTCGAAGACGACCTTCTCGACAGCTTCCGGGGTGACGGTGGTGGCCATATCGGGTTCTCCTTCGGGGTGGGTTTCAGGCGGACATGCCGCCGTCGACGAACAGCGTCGTGCCGGTGACATAGGCGGCATCGTCGGAGGCGAGGAACCGCACGGCGGCGGCGACCTCCCCCGGCTGGCCCGCGCGGCGCGCGGGGATCGCCTTGACGACGTCGGCGAGCAGGTCCTTGGTCATGTCGGTCTCG
>DATHJG010000326.1:0-2190 GCA_035489875.1 Solirubrobacteraceae bacterium
TGCGATCGCGGCCGTCCCTGCCGGCCCTCTCGCCATGAGCGCGGACTTCCCCGGCATCGTCGAGACGAGCTCGTCGGTCGGCCTCGCGAAGACCGACGGCACGACGTTCGCCCTGCACTCGCTGAGCCGCGGCGCCAACGAGGCCGCGCTGCCGGACGTCACCGATGCGATCGCGGCCGTCGCCCGGCTCGCCGGCGCGACGTACGAGCCAGGGCACGGCTACCCCGGCTGGCGGCCCGACCTCGACTCGCCGCTGCTGGCGACCGCCAAGGCCGTCCACGAGCGCCTGTTCGGCGCGCCGCCGCACGTCACGCTCACCCACGGCGGCCTCGAGGCCGCGATCATCGCCGCCAAGCGCCCCGGCCTCGACGCGATCTCGTTCGGCCCGCAGATCGAGGGCCCGCACGCGCCCGGCGAGCGGCTGAGCATCCCTTCCGCCGGCCGCTTCATGCGATTGCTCGCCGCGCTCCTCGACGAGCTGTCGCGCTGACTCAGACGTCGAGCACCTGGTGGGCGAAGCGCACGGCCAGCGCGCCGTCGCCGACCGCGCCGGTCACCCGCTGCGTCGCGCCGGCCCGCACGTCGCCGGCGGCGAACACGCCCGGCCAGACCGTCTCGAGCAGATGCGGCCGGCGCTCGCTGACCGTCCAGCGGTTCGGACCCGTGCACTGCACCGCGCCCTCGCCGCACGCCACGTAGCCGGCCGAGTCGAGGCCCAGCACCGTGTGCACGGCCTCCGTGCACGGATCGGCGCCGATCATCGCGAACACGCCCGACACGGGCACGCGCTCCGTGCGGCCATCCCGGCGATCCCGCAGGTCGGCGCTCTCCAGCCGCCCGTTGCCGTGCACGGCGACGACCTCGGTGGCGGTGACCAGCTCGACGTTGGTGCGCGACGCGATCCTGTCGATGAGATACGACGACATCGTCGATGCGAGGCCGTCGCCGCGCACGACGATCCGGACGCTGCGTGACGCCCGGGACAGGTGGACCGCCGCCTGCCCGGCCGAGTTGCCGCCGCCGACCACGATCACGTCCTCGCCGCGGTAGCGCTCCGCGTCGGTCGGCATCGCGGCGTGGTACACGCCGGCTCCGGTGAAGCGCTCGATGTTCTCGGCGTCGAGCGTCCGCCAGCGCGCGCCGGTCGCCACCACGACGGTGCGGCCCAGCACATGCTGCCCGTCGTCGAGGTCGACGCGCACAAGGCCCTCCGTCCCGCGGGCGAGCTCGACCGCGCGGTGGAAGCTCGACAGTACGGCGTCGAAGCGCCGCGCCTGCAGCGTCGCCTTGCGCGTCAGGTCGACGCCGGAGATGCCGGTCGGGAAGCCGAGGTAGTTCTCGATCCGCGTGCTCGTCCCCGCCTGCCCGCCGGGCGCCCACGCCTCGCAGACGAACGTCCGCAGCCCCTCCGAGCCGCCGTACACGGCGGCCGCCAGGCCCGCGGGACCGGCGCCGAGCACCACGAGGTCGAACCGCTCGCCGTCGACCTCGGCGCGCAGCCCGAGCTCGCGCGCGACCTGCGCGGCGGACGGATTGCGCAGCACCGCGTCGTTGCGGACGAGGACCGGCGTCTCCTCCGGCGGGATCTGGAGCCAGTCGAGCATCGCGGCGCTGTCCTCGTCGGTGTCGACGTCGTACCAGCGCACCGGCAGCAGGTTGCGCTCGAGCAGGTCGCGCACCTCGAACGCGCGGCGCGAGCCGCGCGGTCCGATCAGCCGCAGCACGCCGTGTCCGTGGCCCTCGTGCCACGTCCGCCGCGCGGTCATCGTGCGGAGCACGAGCTCGCCGAACTCGGGCCACGACGCGACCATCGCGCGCAGCGATCCGCGGTCGAAGGCGATCACGTCGGTCGGTTCGGCGGCCACGCACGCGGCGGTCGCCGGCTCGCCGGTGAACGTCGCGATGTCGCCGAGGAACGTTCCCTTGTCGGCCTCCTCGACCCAGATCTCCTTCCCGGGCTTGCGGTCGATCATGTTCACGCGACCGCGCTCGATGACGAAGAACGGCGCGTCGCGCACTCCCGCCTCGTACAGCACCTCGCCGGCCTCGAACGACCTGCGCGTGCCCTTCTCGGCCAGCCGCGCCAGCTTGGCGTCCGACAGGCGGGGGTACATCACCTCGTCGTCGAGGTCAGGGAACTGCTCGGCGCGGATCCTCAGCGTGGTCATGGCCTGCCACGCAGCCTACGAC
>DATHJG010000327.1:0-6357 GCA_035489875.1 Solirubrobacteraceae bacterium
GCCCTGGACGCCGTCTAGGCACAAGATCAGCCCGCGGCCGTTCTGTGCTATGCCTGCGCGATGCCAGCTCGCGCCGAGGACGCAGCCGCCCTGCTGGCGCAGGTTCCCGCGTTCGAGCAGCTCGGGGACGCAGAGCTGAACGCCGTCGCCGCCGTCGCCATGCCGCGCAGCTTCGCGGCCGGCGAGGCGGTGTTCCGCGAGGGCGACGCGTCGAACACGTGCTACGTCGTCCGCGACGGCCACGCGCGGGCGATCCGCGCGCACCCGGACGGGCGCCAGATCACGCTCGCGACGTTCGGGCCCGGCGACATCTTCGGCGAGCTCGCGATGTTCGACGACGAGCGGCGCTCGGCCACCGTGGAGGCGATCGACGACCTCGACGCGCTCGCGATCCTCGGGGGCGACATGCGCCGGCTGATGTACGAGCACGCCGAGATCGCCGTCAAGCTCGCGGTCGCCCTCGTGCGCCGCCTGCGCGCGGCCAACGAACGCCTCGCGCGGCAGTCGTTCCAGACCGTCCAGAGCCGCGTCGCCGCGGTGCTCGCCCAGCTCGTCGAGCAGGCGACCAGCGAGGGCGCGGCGGAGCGCGACGTCCAGATCACCGCCACGCAGGCCGACCTCGCCAAGCTGGCGGGGTCCTCGCGCGAGTCGGCCAGCCGCTTCCTCGCCGTGCTGGAGCGGGCGAGCGTGATCTCGCAGGGCCGCGGACGCCTCACCGTCCACGACCCCGCCGCCCTTCAGGGCTATGTCTACTGAGCGCGAGGTCTCATACGGGGGCGTCGTGGTGCGGGGCGACGACGTGATCGTGATCGTCCCGCGCGGGCGCCGGCGCGTGCTCGGGCTGCCGAAGGGCGGGCCGGTCGACGGCGAGCGCCCCGAGGAGACGGCCGCGCGCGAGGTGCGGGAGGAGACCGGCATCACCGTCAGCGTGCGCGAGCGGCTCGGCCAGGTGGACTACACCTACCGCCGCGGCGGCCGCCCGATCCAGAAGACCGTCCACTTCTACCTGTGCGAGTTCGAGGACGGCGACACCGCCGATCACGACCACGAGGTCGACGACGCGCGCTGGATGCCGCTGGCCGAGGCGCACCGCCGCCTGAGCTATCCGGGCGAGCGCGCGATGATCGCCCGGGCACTGTCGATCCTCGCTGCAAACGGGTAGGGTCCCGCCTCGATGCAGGTGCTGAACTTCTACTCCACCGTGTTCGCGGACCAGATGAAACGGGGCCGCAAGACGGCGACGATCCGGCTCGGCGACAAGCGGCACAAGTACCGCAAGAACCAGGTCGTGCTGGTCACCGTCGGGTACCAGTACTCGCCGCGCGAGAAGCTCTTCCACGCCGTGATCGACAACGTCGAGGTCAAGCGGGTCAAGGAGCTCTCACCGCGCGACATCGAGCACGACAATCCCGAGTTCCGGCGCACCGAGGAGATCGTCCACTTCATGGAGCAGATCTACGGGCGCGACATCACGCTCGAGGACACGGTGACGGTCGTCCGCTTCTCCCAGATCGTCGAGAACCCGCCGGACCTGCAGGACCGCCTGCGCGGCGTCGGCGGCGCTCAGAACTGAGGCGGGCCGTAACTCGCGTCGGGGTCGTAGACCGGCGCAGGCGGCGGCGTGTACGCCTTCGGTGGCGTCCGGCGGCGCGAGGGCGCGGCGGCGACCGTCCAGCTGCTCGCCAGCAGCACGAGCGACGCGGCGAGCGCGAGGAAGATCCCGTTGCGCGGCTCGCTCATCGCCGCGGCGTCCGGCCCGTCGACGAGCTTGACGAGCACGACCCCCACCGTCGCCAGCGCGCACCAGCGCGCGAGCGGCTGCAGGTGGCGCTGCAGCGCGGGCACGAGCGTGAGGACGAGCAGCGCGACGGTCGCGATCGCCAGGCCCGCCAGCAGCTCGTCGGCGGTGTGGAGCGCGGTCCAGCCGCTCGTCCCACCCGGTTCCGTGAGCGAGCGGCCGATGCCGCCGAACAGATCCTCCATCTGCGCGTCGGTGGCAGGAAGCGTCGGGCCGTACCAGGGCCGGCCGAGCGCGGCGATCACGCCGAACGCGGCGGCGATCGCGAACAGGATGTTGCTGCGGAAGCCGATCGTGCGCATGGTGAGGCGCTTATCGTCAGCACGGAGACAGGGATTGAGCGGGTCTGGACCCCATCCACGTATTGGCACTCTCGTTACCAGAGTGCCAACCCGCCCTTGACGATCCGCGCTTCCGTTCTAGAATGCCCCCGCAGTGGTTGGCACTCTCGACAGTCGAGTGCCAAAGGTACCCAACGGAGGTTCACTCGCATGAAGCTCAAGCCCCTCGGCGATCGGCTGATCGTCAAGGCAGTCGAGGAGGAGGAGACGACCGCATCCGGCCTCGTCCTTCCCGACACCGCGAAGGAGAAGCCCCAGAAGGGCAAGGTCCTCGCCGTCGGCGACGGCAAGGTGTCCGAGGAGACCGGAAAGCGCCTGCCACTCGACGTGGTCGAGGGCGATGAGGTCCTCTATTCGAAGTACGGCGGCACGGAGATCAAAGTGGACGGCGAGGAGCTGCTCGTCCTGCGCGAGAGCGACGTGCTGGCCAAGGTCCAGGGCTAGAAAGAGGCACGGAGACACATGGCACACAAGGAACTGAAGTACGACGTCGAGGCCCGCAAGGCCCTCGAGCTGGGCGTCGACGCCGTCGCGAACGCGGTCAAGGTGACGCTCGGCCCCAGGGGCCGCTACGTCGTCCTCGACAAGAAGTTCGGCGCGCCGACCATCACCAACGACGGCGTGACCATCGCTCGTGAGATCGAGGTCGAGGACGTCTTCCAGAACCAGGGCGCGCAGCTGGTGCGCGAGGTCGCGACCGCGACCAACGACGTCGCCGGCGACGGCACCACCACGGCGACCGTGCTGGCCCAGGCGATCGTCCGCCAGGGCCTGAAGAACGTGGCCGCCGGCGCGAACCCGCTCGGGCTCAAGCGCGGCATCGAGGTCGCCGTCGACCAGGTGGTCGAGCACATCGGCCAGCAGTCGAAGGAGATCTCCGGCAAGGATCAGATCGCCCGCGTGGCGACGATCTCGGCCGGCGACGAGGAGATCGGCGACGTGATCGCCGATGCGATCGAGAAGGTCGGCAAGGACGGCGTCGTGAACGTCGAGGAGGGCCAGACGTTCGGCATGGACCTCGAGTTCACCGAGGGCATGCAGTTCGACAAGGGCTACATCTCGCCGTACATGGTCACCGACCAGGAGCGCATGGAGGCGGTCCTCGACGATCCCTACATCCTGATCGCCAACCAGAAGATCGGCTCCGTCCGCGATCTCCTGCCGGTGCTCGAGCAGGTCATCCAGTCGGGCCGCCCGCTGCTGATCATCGCCGAGGACGTCGAGGGCGAGGCCCTCGCGACCCTGGTGGTCAACAAGCTGCGCGGCACGTTCACCGGCGTCGCCGTCAAGGCTCCGGGCTTCGGCGATCGCCGCAAGCGCATGCTCGAGGACATCGCGATCCTCACCGGCGGCGAGGTCATCACCGAGGAGATGGGCCTCAAGCTCGAGAACACCCAGCTCTCGCAGCTCGGCCGTGCCCGCCGCGTCGTCGTCGCCAAGGACACGACCACGATCGTGGACGGCGCCGGCGAGACCGACGCGATCAAGGGCCGCATCAACCAGATCAAGACGGAGATCGAGAACACCGACTCCGACTTCGACCGCGAGAAGCTCCAGGAGCGCCTCGCGAAGCTGTCGGGCGGCGTCGCCGTCGTGAAGGTCGGCGCGGCCACCGAGACGGAGATGAAGGAGAAGAAGCACCGCGTCGAGGACGCGCTGCAGGCCACCCGCGCGGCCCTCGAGGAGGGCATCGTGCCGGGCGGCGGCGTCGCGCTGCTCGAGGCGAGCGCCTCCATCGACCTCGACGCGGTCGCGGACGAGGACGAGAAGACGGGCGCCAAGATCGTGCTCCGCGCGCTCGAGGAGCCGCTCCGTCAGATCGCGGAGAACGCCGGCCTCGAGGGCTCGGTCGTCGTCAACGACGTCCGCAAGGCCGACGCGGGCGTCGGCCTCAACGCCGCGACCGGCGAGTACGTCGACCTGGTCGCCGCGGGCGTCATCGACCCCGCCATGGTCACCCGCTCGGCGCTGCAGAACGCGGCGTCGATCGCCAAGAACATCCTCACCACCGAGGCCATCGTGGCCGAGGTGCAGGACAAGGATGGCGGCGGCGGCGGTGGCATGCCCGACATGGGCGGCATGGGCGGCATGATGTAGGAAGGCTCCGGCCTTCACTGTTCAACGGGCCCGGGTAACCCCGGGCCCGTTGTCGTTTCTGACCGAACCATCCCCCCGCCCGCTGCGTAAGGCGTCCAGAGCAACCTTCGAGGGAGGTCCGGTATGCGCGGGGTGCGGGTGAAGCTGGCGATCGGCGTCGCACTGATCGGGGTGGTGGTGACCGCCGCCGCGGCGGTGGCGGGCGATCACGCGCGGCTGAAGACCACGTTGACCGGCTACGAGGAGACGCCGGCGGCGATCTCGACCACCGGGAACGGCACGTTCCGGGCCACGATCGCGCGCGGCGGCGACGCGATCGAGTACGAGCTGAGCTACGACGACCTCGAAGGCGGCAACGTGCTGCAGGCGCACATCCACTTCGGCCAGGTGGCGGTCACCGGCGGCATCTCCGCGTTCCTGTGCTCGAACCTGGGCAACGGCCCCGCCGGCACCCAGCCGTGCCCGCCGCCGCCGGCGCGCATCACCGGGACGATCACGGCCGATCAGATCGTCGGACCGGCTGCCCAGGGCATCGGCGCGCGCGAGCTCGACGAGCTGATCCGCGCGCTGCGCGCCGGCGTCGCGTACGCCAACGTGCACACCGCCACGTGGCCCGCCGGCGAGATCCGCGGACAGATCGACGGCGAGGACCGCGGCCACTGAACCGGGGGGACGCAGGCCCGGCAAGTACCGCCGGGCCCGCGTCGTACGGGTCACCCAGCGGCTTCGGCCCGGCGCAGCCCGCGCACGCCCCAGACGGCGAACAGCGCGAGCAGCGCGAGCACCGCGCCATAGACGAGCCAGACGCGCACGTCGCCACCGGAGATGAGGTCGCGACCGCCCTCGACGAGCGCCGTGAACGGGTTGATCCGCGCGACCGCCTCCACCCATCCGGACAGGAGGCTGAGCGGCACGTACACCGGCGCCAGGAACAGGACGAGGAAGACGGGGATCTGGATCGCGGGTCCCGCCTGGATCGTGCGCAGGCGCATCGCCACGCCGGCCGCCCACAGCGTCGCGGTGACGTTGACGAGCAGCGCGAGCACGATCAGCCCGAACAGGTCGACGCCGTTGCCGTGCACCTCCATCCCGGTCGCGATCGCGACCCCGAACAGCAGCACGCCGACCATCACCGCGCGCACGCCCGCGGCGATCCCGTAGCCGGCCAGCACGCCGAGCCGGTTCGGCGCCGCCAGGAACAGCCGGCGCGAGAAGCCCGACTCGAAGTCGGCGGCGATCGAGAAGCCGGTGAACACGCCGCCGAACGCCGACGCCTGCAACAGCACGAACACGAACTGGAACGCCGTGTAGCCCGACGGGAAGTCGAACCCGGGCACGTTGCCGACGTTCGAGAGGCCGCCCGCGAACGCGACGAAGAAGAACAGCGGGAAGATCAGCGACGGGAGCAGGAACTGCGGGTTGCTCACGAAGCGATGGATCGCGCGCCAGGCGACTGCGGCGGTGACGTCGCGGAAGCGGCTCATGTCCGCACCAGCCGCGTCCGCAGGGCGGTGGCCGCGCCGGCGACGCCGAGGACCGAGATCGCGATCGCGATGCCGAACCCGAGCGCGAGCGCCTCCGCGTCCCAGCCGAAGATGACCAGCGAGCGCAGGCCCTCGAACAGATACGAGACGGGGTTGATCGTCGCGATCGCGCGGAACCAGCCGTGCTCGATCAGGTCGCGCGGCAGCGAGCTCGCGGACAGGAAGACGAGCACGAAGAACAGCGGGAAGACGCCCTGGACGGCCTCGCCCGAGCCGGTCCGCAGCCCGATCAGCGCGCCGAGCGAGGCGAACGCCAGCGCGATCAGCACGCCCATGAGCAGCATGACGAGCACGCCGCCCAGCCCTGCCTTCACATGCAGACCGGCGGCGAAGCCCGCGGCGAGGTAGACGAACGCTGACAGCAGCGCGACCGTCATCACGCCGGCGAGGTTGCCGAGCAGCAGAGCCGTGCGCTGCATCGGCGTGAGCGCGAGGCGCTTGAGGAACCCCGTCTCGACGTCGCGCGCGAGGCTCGACCCGGCGTTGATCGACGCGAACAGCGAGCCCTGGATGAACGGGAACGCGATCGCGAAGTCCGGGTAGCTGTCGGTGGGGAACCCGGGCAGGTTCGTGGCCG
>DATHJG010000328.1:0-2493 GCA_035489875.1 Solirubrobacteraceae bacterium
GGAGGTAGTACCGCGTCGACTCCTCGTAGCCGTCGGGTACGTAGGCAGAGTCCTCGATGATCAGGTAGTCGAAGCAAGCGCGTTCGAGCGCATGGATGAAGTCCACGTGGAACTCGCCGTTCATCCAGTCCGTAGCGGCCGTGCCACGCCATTGGCTCTTCCAGTCGTGGACTCCGAACCCGTTGCCGAGAAACCAGGCCAGGTGCATGCGCCGGTCGCGTTCCACGTATGGGTCTCCTAGTGCCATCGGTGCCGTCGCCTCGCCACCGTCCAGTCATCGTGGGTCCATCAGATCCGCCTCGGGTCATCGGCGCGTGTCGGATGCCGAACGACTCGATTGCGCCGCGCAGGCGCATGTGTCCTCGATCACCAGCCGATCGAGCCCGCGTAAAGCTCCCGACTCCGCAGCGGCGAGCGGTGGAAACACACCGTTAGTTAGCTGGACACATCGTATTTCTGCAACCACCTGAACAGGGGGTTCTTCATGAAGTTCGGCCCAACCGAGCCCAGGAACTGCGGCGGTGTGCAGTGAGGCCCCTACCGACCGGACCCGTGCGGCCCGAGACGCTCTACCAGCGGAACCGGCAGACACCGGACCGCCTCAACAACTCGCTGCGACGGACCTACGATCTGCTGCGGTCGACCCTGCAGAACGGGCGCGGCGATCAGTCCCTGGTCGAGGGCGAGCTCACCGAGGCGCTCTCGGCGAGCCGAAACACCGTCCGTGCGGTGCTGCAGCAGCTCGCCAAGGAGGGCCTGGTTACCCGCAGCCCCAAGCGCGGCACCCGCTCGGCGGGCTCGCTGATGTTGCGCATCAACCAGCTCTCGCCCGTCAGGGAGTTCGGCGGCGACTCCAGCATCCGCACCGAGCTCAAGGCGCTCGAATATCGGACCCTGGGTGGCCTCCGCATGGTGCGCGAGCGGCTGCAACTCCCGCCCGGCTGGACGGTGCTCATGATCGAATCGCTTCTGGTGCAAGAGAACCAGCCGCTGGGCATCTCGGTCAGCTACATCGCGCTGCACCCCGATCAGCCCCGCAATCTGCAGGTCGACGAGCCGGACGCCATCCTCTTCCTGGAGCGCCAGCTCGACGTCAGGATCGTCGGCAGCCGCACCACGATCGGTGCGACCGCGGCCGACGAGCAGTCCGCAGCGCTGGTCGGCGTCGAGCTCGGTGCGCCGATGATCTTCCTGGAGGACATCCTCGAGGACGAGAGTGGGCAGCCGCGCGCGCTGTCGCAGTTCAGGATGCGCAGCGACCGGATCGCCTTCACGGCGTCTGCCTCGCGCTCGGCGTAGCTCCCGCGAGCTGGCCGTTGGCGGACCAGAGCCCGGCGTAGCGGCCGCCCAACGCGAGCAGTTCGTCGTGGGAGCCGTCCTCGACGATCAGCCCGTTGTCTACGACCAACACCCGTTCTGCGGTACGGGCGGTCTGCAGCCGGTGGGCGATGACGATCGTGGTGCGGCCGCGCGACGCCTGTCCCATGGCGCGCTGGACCTGCGCCTCGGTGGCCAGGTCCAGGTTGGCGGTGGCCTCGTCCAGTAGCAGGATGCGCGGGTCGACCAGGAGGGCGCGGGCGAGCCCGAGCAGTTGGCGCTGCCCGGCCGACAGTGATCTGCCCTGCTCACTGACCGGGGTGTGGTAGCCGTAGGGCAGCTCGGCGATGAACGCGTGTGCTCCGACCGCGCGGGCCGCCCGTTCGACCAGCAGGTCGGGCGCGTCCGGATTGCCGTAGGCGATGTTGGAGCGGATCGTACCCGAGAACAGGAACGGCTCCTGGGGGACGTAGCCCAGCTGGCGGCGGTAAGCCACCATGTCGAGCTCCTTGATGGGCAGCCCGTCGATCAGCACGGTGCCGGAGGTGGTGTCGTAGAACCGCGCAATCAACTTGACCAGCGTCGACTTGCCGGCCCCCGTGGTGCCGACGAGCGCGACGGTCTGCCCCGGCGGAATGTCGAGGGTCACGTCGTCCATCGCGACCAACCCGGTGCTCGCGTAGGCGAACGTGACGTGGTCGAGCTGGATCCGGCCCGCCAACCGGTCCGGCCGGACGCCGGTCTCCGCCGCAGGCGTACCGCTTTCCGTCTGCAACAGCTCGCGCAGCTGGATCAGCGCGACGCGCGCCTGCAGCCACTGGTCGAACACGAACGACAGCTGCTGAATCGGCGTGAAGAACTGGTCCAGGTAGAGCAGGAAGGCGATGAGCACGCCGTAGCTGAGGTCGCCCGCGACCAGGCGGGGCGCTGCGACGGCGATCGCAATCGACTTCGCGACGGTACTGAGCAACATGAGGAACGGGAAGAACCGTGCCATCAGCTCGGCCGAGCGCTGCCGCGCCGCGCAGTATGCGTCGGCAAGGACCGCGAACCGCGCCTCGTTGGCCGGTTGCTGGCAGTAGGCCTGGCTCACCGCCACCCCGGCCAGACTCTCCTGCATGTTGGCGTACAGCAGCGAGATCCGTTCGCGGGCAAGGAGATAGGTCCGCCCCGACT
>DATHJG010000329.1:0-4644 GCA_035489875.1 Solirubrobacteraceae bacterium
GCGATGTTCGCGACCGTCGGCGGGCAGCTCGCCCAGTACCTCGAGCGGCGCCGGTTGCAGGCCGACGAGAGCCGCCGCGTGGAGGCGATGCTGCGCGCCGAGCGCGACCGCGCGCAGCGCTACCTCGACGTCGCGGGGACCATGATCGTCGTGCTCGACGACCAGGGCCGGATCCTGCTGATCAACCGCAAGGGCTGCTCGGTGCTCGACCGGACGGAGGAGGAGCTGCTCGGCTGCGACTGGTTCGACCATGCCGTGCCCGAGCAGGAGCGTTCGACGCTGCGCAGCGGCTTCGACCTGCTGATGCGCGGCGAGGCGCCGCTGGTCGAGCGGCTCGAGAGCACGGTCGCGACCCGGAGCGGCGAGCTCCGCACGATCGCCTGGCATCACACGGTGCTGCACGACGCCGAGGGCGCGGTCGTCGGCACGCTCTCCTCCGGGGAGGATGTGACCGAGCGCCACCGCGCGGAGCAGCAGATCACCTACCTCGCCTACCACGACGCGCTGACCGGGCTGGCGAACCGCACGCTGCTCGAGGAGCACCTCAAGCTGGCGCTCGCGCGCTCGCGCCGGACCGGCGCGGGGGTCGCGCTGCTCCAGCTCGACGTCGACAACTTCAAGCTGGTCAACGACTCGCTCGGGCACCGGGCGGGCGACGACCTGATCTGCCTGCTCGCCGCGCGGCTGCAGGACTCCGTGCGCGCGACCGACCTGCTCGCGCGGACCGGCGGCGACGGCTTCCTGCTCCTGCTCGCGGACCTGCACGACGAGCCGGAGGCGGTCGCAGAGCGTGTGGCCGGCCAGATCGTCGGGTGCCTGGCGGAGCCGTTCCTGGTCGCCGACGCCGAGTTCCAGGTCTCCGCCTCGATCGGCATCGCGCTCGCCCCGCGCGACGCGCGCGACGCCGAGGCGCTGCTCGCGCACGCGGACTCGGCGATGTACCAGGCCAAGGACGTCGCCCGCGGCGGCTGGGCGGTGTACGCCCAGGCGGGACGCGACCCGCTCGAGCGGCTCTCGATGGCCGCCCGGATGCGGCGCGCACTGGTCGCGGACGAGTTCCAGCTCCACTACCAGCCGATCTACGCCACGCAGAGCGGCGAGCTGGTCGCGCTCGAGGCGCTGCTGCGCTGGCACGACGCCGAGCGCGGCGGGCTCGTCCCCCCGAGCGAGTTCATCCCCGTGGCCGAGGAGACGGGCCTGATCGAGCCGATCGGCGACTGGGTGATCGGCGCCGTCTGCGCGCAGCAGGTGGCGTGGACGGCGCGCGGGATGGTTCCGCAGATCTCGGTCAACGTCTCGCCGCGGCAGCTGCGGCGCGTCGACTTCCTCTCGCGCGTGAAGGAGCACCTGCGCGCGACGGGCGCCGACCCCGAGCGGCTCATCATCGAGCTGACCGAGTCGGCGATGCTGCAGGACCACGACGACGCCGAGCCGATCCTGCGCGAGCTGCACGACCTCGGCCTGCGACTGGCGCTCGACGACTTCGGCGCCGGCTACTCGTCGCTGTCGCGGCTGCGCGAGATGCCGATGGACACGCTCAAGATCGACCGCGCGTTCCTGCGCGAGGTGCCGGAGAACGCCGAGGCGGCCGCGATCGTCACCGCGATCCTCAGCCTGGCGCGGGCGCTCGGCCGCTTCGCGGTCGCCGAGGGGGTGGAGACCGAGGAGCAGCGCCTGTTCCTCGTGGAGCAGCAGTGCCCGCTGATCCAGGGCTTCCTGCTCGCGCGGCCGATGCCGGTGGCCGAGGTCGAGCAGCACCTGCGCCCGGCGCTCGCCCCGACCTGAACGGTGTCTCACCCCGTTTAGGATTGCTCCGCGTGTGGCGCGTGAAGGTACGCAACGGCCCGCGCGTGGAGAAGCTGCGCGCGACCGGCCTGGAGGAGGCGCTCGACCTGGTCGAGCGCGAGGGCCGCGTGCTGTCCGCCGGACCCGGGCGGCGGGCCGTGAATCTGCGCGCGCGCACGTTCACGCCGCAGCAGCAGGTGGCGGGGCGGGTCGAGCTCGCCGGCCGCGGCGTCCGCGCGGGGATCGACGTGCGCGGCGACGGGGAGACCGAGGCGTGGATCGGCCGCGTGCGGCGGCAGGTGATCGAGCAGGAGGGGCGGGAGACGCCGTACGACGCGCTGCGCCGCGTGGTCGCTCAGAGCACGAGCGTCGAGCCGTAGCGCCGCAGCCAGGCGGCGTGCGCGCGCCAGTCCGGGACGCGCGACCCGAGCAGCGCCCAGAAGCGCGGCGAGTGGTCCATCACCTCGAGGTGGCAGACCTCGTGCTCGACGACGTAGTCGAGGATCTCGGGCGGCGCGAGCAGCAGCCGCCAGTTGAACGACATCCTCCCCTCCGACGAGCAGGACGCCCAGCGCGTGCGCTGCCCGCGGATCGTGAGGCCGGCGTAGCGGGAGCCGGCGCGGGCGGTGGCGGCGTCGAGGCGCGGCGCGATCTCGGCCCGGGCGGCGCGGCGGTAGAAGCGCTCGAGGGCGGCGCGCGGGTCGCCGTCGGGCACGAGCAGGAGGTCGCCACGCCGGTGCACCCGCTCGCGGCCGGGCTGCGGGTGGAGGGTCAGCGTCTCGCCGAGGTACGGCACGGTTCCGGGCATCCGCGCGACCTCCGCGGCGGCGCGCGCGAGCGTGCGGCGGCGGCGGGCGATCCACGGCGCGAGCTCCTGGACGGCATCCGCGGCGGCCTTCTCCGGCGCGCGCCGCGGCAGCGTCACGGTCACGCTCCCGTCCGCGTCCACGGAGACGCGCACGCGGCGCGCGCGGGGAGAGCGGCGGATGCGGTACTCGGCGACGGCCATGGGCGGCGTTTGAGGCTAGCGGCGGCGCCGGTCGGGTCGGTCGGGCGCGGTCGTCCGCTGAAGTGCAGGTGACGCCGACGAACGTCAACTGCGGGCATTGAGGGCGTGGGTTCGGTCGGGGCGGCGGGACGATTGTCACGTTGACCCCAATAATTGGGGTCAACGTCGCAATCGCTCGTGAAATGGACGGTTCCGCGGAACCGCACCCCACTCCCGACCCTCCCTCAATGCTGCCGTTGACGTGAACGCCGGCGCTACAGCACCCGCAGCGTCGCTCCTCGATCCGCTCCTGGTCGACCAGCGTCGAGGGCGTGCACCAGCGGTGGTAGTGGCGCACCTCCTCGTCGAAGAGGCGAACGATCGGCGACGGGGTCGGGGCGGGTGGAGGCGTGTAGCGTCATGCGCGTCAGCCATGATGGCGGGTGATGGCCGAATCCCGGGTGCGGTTACCCCGCGCCGTGACCCCTCCCTTCACCGTGTTCCTGAACGGCGTCCGCCAGGAGGAGGGGAAGGACTACCGCGTCGAAGACGGCGCGCTCGTCTTCGAGCGCGAGCTCGTGCAGGAGGGCAAGCTCGGCTTCTGGCGCTGGTTCCTCGGCGCGTGGGGCATCGGCACGTACCGCAAGGACGACCAGGTCGACGTCGCCTGGGACGCCGACGGCCACCCCCACGTGGCCCACAAGCTCCCCGTCGAGGGCTGAGGAGCCATGACGCACGACGCAGACGCGATCGTCGTCGGCGGTGGCCTTGCCGGCCTCGTCGCCACCGCTGAGCTCGCCGACGCGGGACGGCGCGTGATCCTGATCGACCAGGAGCCGGAGGGCTCGCTGGGAGGCCAGGCGTTCTGGTCCCTGGGAGGACTGTTCCTGGTCGACAGTCCCGAGCAGCGCCGGATGGGGATCAAGGACTCCCTCGAGCTGGCGTGGCAGGACTGGCTGGGCACCGCAGGCTTCGATCGGCCGGATGACGCGTGGCCGCGACGGTGGGCCGAGGCGTACGTCGACTTCGCCGCCGGCGAGAAGCGGACGTGGCTGGCTGAGCACGGCGTGCGGTTCGTCCCGAACGTCGGCTGGGCCGAGCGGGGCGGGTACGGCGCCACCGGCCCGGGCAACTCGGTGCCGCGGTTCCCCCTGACCTGGGGAACCGGCCCCGCGATCGTCGCGCCGTTCGTGCGGCGCGTGCGCGAGGCCCAGCGGCGCGGGCTCGTGGAGCTCCGCTTCCGTCACCGCGTCGACGCGCTGACCGTGACCGCGGGGGCGGTCGACGGCGTCTCGGGGAAGGTCCTTGCGCCGGACGGCGCTCCGCGAGGCAGGCCCACGTCGCGCGAGGAGATCGCCGGCTTCGAGCTCCACGCCGGCGCGGTCATCGTCACGTCGGGGGGCATCGGCGGTAACCATGACCTCGTCCGCAGGAACTGGCCCGGGCGTCTCGGTGATCCGCCCCGGCGCCTGCTCTCCGGCGTGCCTGCGCACGTGGACGGCCGCATGCTCCAGATCGCTCAGGACGCCGGCGGCAGCGTCATCCATCCCGACCGCATGTGGCACTACACCGAGGGCATCCAGAACTGGGACCCGATCTGGCCCATGCACGGCATCCGCATCCTCCCCGGCCCGTCGTCGCTCTGGCTGGACGCGACCGGTCGCCGGCTGCCGGTGCCCTTGTTCCCGGGGTTCGACACGCTCGGCACCCTCGAGCACATCATGTCCACGGGACACGACCACACGTGGTTCGTGCTGACCCAGAAGATCATCGAGAAGGAGTTCGCGCTGTCGGGCTCCGAGCAGAACCCGGACCTCACCAACCGCAGCGTCCGGCAGGTGCTGCAACGGGTGCGGCCGGGCGCGCCGGGG
>DATHJG010000330.1:0-5225 GCA_035489875.1 Solirubrobacteraceae bacterium
CCGTACTTCATCATCGCCGCCGCACGGCACGGAACGATCGTCACCGCCACCCCCGGCGCCGAGGGGCCTGGCATCCCACGCATCGAGATCTCCGCCCAACCCGGTGACCTCGCCGCGCTCGCGCAGCGCGCGCTCGACGGACCCCAGCCCGTCGAGATCGCCCACGTCCACCGGCTCGAAAAGATCCGCCACGCACTGCCGGCCAACCGCGACCCCGCCACGCAACCGGCACTCGCCCTCGCCAGCTACTAGGCGCGGCCGGAAGTACCCCATCCGACATGGGCGCAGGCGCGCCGCCCGAGGTTCGGGACGCACCCGCAATGGACCGACCGGCGGTCGAACCGCGGGAGCGCAGCGATGGACCGCCGGTCGGTTCCGGCACGGTGGCCCGCACCGTTGACTGCGGACCGCAGGGGCCATTCGTCGAAGATTCCTGGGAGGGAACCTTGACTGTCGTAGACGGACCCGGCGGTCTCCGCCGCCGGGATTTCTTGACGCGCGTGGGCGTTGCGGGAGGCGCCGGCGCGTTGTACTCGACCATGGACGCGATGGGGCTGGTCGCGTCGCCCACGAACGCGCCGGCCGCCTACGCCGCCGCGAAGGACTTCCGGCCACCGGCCGCGTCGGACTTCCACCTGCGGGGGCGCCCCAACAAGGCCCGGGTCATCGTGCTCGGGGCGGGGATCGCCGGCCTGGTCACGGCGTACGAGCTCGGCAAGGCTGGCTACCGCTGCACGCTGGTCGAGGCGCGAGAGCGTCCCGGGGGCAGGAACTGGAGCGTCCGGCGGGGCACGCGGGAGACGGAGATCGGCGGGACCGACCAGGAGGCGCGGTTCGACGAGGGGCAGTACTTCAACGCCGGTCCGGCGCGGATCGCCCAGTCGATGGTCACGCTCGACTACTGCCGGGAGCTTGGGGTGCCGGTCGAGATCTTCGCCAACCAGAACGCCGACGGCTTCTACTACAACGAGAACGTCGGCGCGCTGAGCGGCACGCCGGTGCGGCACCGGACCGCCAAGGCGGACGTCTACGGCTACGTCTCGGAGCTGCTGGCGAAGGCGACCGACCAGGGAGCGCTGGACGCCTACCTCACGGCCGACGACAAGCAGCGCCTGATCTCCTTCCTGCAAGGCTTCGGTTCCGTCGGCGGCCGCGTCGCCGGCGACCCGGCGGCGAGCTTCAAGTACACGGGCACGTCACGGCGCGGCTACGACGTCGAGCCCGGCGCCGGCAACACGCCGGGCGTGGTCAAGGGTCCGCCGCCGTCGCTGCAAGACGTGCTCGAGAGCGGCCTCGGTCGCTACTTCTCGTTCGAGTTCGGCTACGACCAGGCGATGCTGATGTTCCAGCCCGTGGGCGGGATGGACCGCATCCCGTACGCGCTGGCCAAGGCGGTCGAACGCGGCCGCGGCGAGATCATGTACGGCACGCCGGTGACCGACATCGCGAACACGCCGGACGGGGTCGACGTCACGGTCGAGCAACGCGGGAGACGCCGGCGGCTCGAGGCCGACTTCTGCGTCTGCACGATCCCGCCGACGGTGCTCCGCAACGTGCCGAGCAACTTCGCCGCGACCACGAAGGCGGCGATCGCCGAGCCGGTCGGCGTCACCGTCGGCAAGATCGGCCTGCAGTACAAGCGCCGCTTCTGGGAGGAGGACGACCGGCTCTTCGGCGGCATCACGAACACGAACGTGGGGCTCGGCACGATCTGGTACCCCTCGACCGGCTACTTCGGGCGCAAGGGCGTGGTCGTCGGCTACTACCACTTCGGGGGCGACGCGGTCGCCTACGGCGATCTCCCCCACGCCGAGCGGGAGGCGCGCGCCGTCGCCGCCGGTCGCAAGGTCCACGGCGACGCGTACGCGACCGAGCTCGAACAGTCGTTCTCGGTCGCGTGGCACAAGGTCCCGTACACGGAGGGCGGCTGGGTGAGCTGGCCGTCCCGTACGGCCGGGTACCAGACACTGCTCGGGGCGGACGGCAACACGTACTTCGCCGGCGACCATCTGAGCTACTTCATCGCCTGGCAGTCGGGCGCGATCGACTCCGCGCGCCTCGCCGTGACCCAGCTGCACGAGCGCGCGCTCGCGACGTCCTGACGACAGGGAGGACCCATGACGAACCACACCGCGCGGCGCCGATGGCTGCCGCTCACGATCATCGCCGGCCTGCTCGTGTTCGGGTCGGGCGCCGCGCTCGGACGTGGCGTCCCGCTCGCGCCCGGGTGGGACTTCGGCCACGACACGCCGCGGCAGGCCTCGCCGCCGCCGAAGCCCGACCAGGTGATCGCGAACCTGCCCACGGACCAGCAGGCCCCGCTGATCGCCAACGGCGTCAGCGTGGGCAAGAACGTCGAGCTGTACTTCTCCAGCGGAATCGGGCCCGCCGCACGGAACACCTCGGCGCCGGCGGGATCGCCGGAACGCTACCTCGATCCAGCACAGCTCCCCGGCGGGCTGACAGGCGGGGTGTCGGTCACGGAGGCGCAGGGCCTCAACGCGCTGGCGCGGATCAAGGAGAACCTCGAGTCGGTGGGGCTCGACCCGGGTGACGTCATCTCGATGCGGGTGTTCCTCGACAACCCGCCCGGCACGCCGGCCGCCGACTTCAACGGCTGGAACCGCGCCTACCGGCAGTACTTCGCCAACACGAACCTGCTGACGGGGGAGACGCTCGCCGTGCCGCTGGGCACGGGCACGCCGGGCGCGCCGATCGTGGTGAACCCCGTGCGGCCGTCCCGCACGGCGCTCGAGGTGGGCAGCCTGCCGGTGGCGGGCTGGCTCGTCGAGATCGAGGTGGTGGCCCAGCGGACCGACAATCGCCGTGGGCACCGGTAACTCACAAACAGCGCGGCCGGTGCGTTCAAGGCTCGTGGACCTAGAACTCGCCGGCCGCGTCGCCGTTGTCACCGGCGCCTCCAAGGGCATCGGCCTCGCCGTCGTCAGCACCCTGCTGGACGAGGGCGCGCGCGTAGTCGCCGCGTCGCGTCGCACCACGCCCGAGCTCGACGCGCTCGAGGGCGACCTGCTCCACGTGCCCGCCGACCTCATGGACCCGAACGCGCCCGCCGAGGTGATCGCCCGGGCCGTCGAGACGTACGGCGGCCTCGACATCCTCGTCAACAACGCCGGCGGCCCGCCGCCGGGCGACCGGCTCCCGCACGCGGGCTTCCTGAGCCACACCGACCGCGACTGGAGCGCGATGTTCGAGTTCAACCTCCTCTCGGCCGTGCGGGCGAGCCGCGCTGCGCTCCCGCTGCTGCTCGAGCGCGGCGCTGGCTCGATCGTCAACGTCTCGTCGGGCAACGGCCGCCAGCCCGCCCCGTTCAACGTCGACTACTCGGCGGCCAAGGCCGCGCTGATCAACCTCACGAAGGCGCTGTCGGAGGAGTTCGCGCCCCAGGGCGTGCGCGTGAACGGCGTCTGCCCCGGCCCGGTGCTCACGCCGTGGTGGACGGACGAGGGCGGTGTCGTGGACATGATCGCGGAGCAGGCGGGCACCGACCACGACGGCGCCCTGCTCACGGTCGCCCCGCAGATGATGGGGCTGACGACAGGCCGGCTCGTGGCTGCGCAGGAGATCGCCGACGCCGTCGCGTTCCTCGCCTCGCCCCGCTCCGCCAGCACGACCGGCGCGGAGTTCGCGGTCGACGGCGGCTTCCTCAAGGCGACCTGACGCCGAGCGCCGCGGCCGCCGCCGCGCGACCGGTGCGGACGGCCCCCTCCATGTAGCCCGCGACCCAGTGATCGGAGCCGCAGACGTAGAACGGCGGCTCGTGGGTGCCGTGGAGCGGCCCGACCGCCGTCACGTCGCCCGGCGCCCACTGCGCGATGTAGCCCTGGGTGAGCGGGTCCGTGCCCCAGGCGCGCTCGAGCAGCGCGTCGGGGTGGCGGGCCGGCTCGCCGTAAAGCCGGCCGAGGCAGGCGAGGACCTCCGCGCGGCGGGCGGCCGGCGGCGCGGCGAGGAAGTGCGAGAGCCGCTCGGGCGCGACGAGCATGGAGAGCGCGTCGTTCCCCTGCGGCCAGGTCGAGGACACGAGCCCGTCGTTGTTGGACAGGCCGTTCGCGCCGGCGGCGCGCCAGATCGGGTCGGGGTACGCGGCCACGACCTTGGCCGCGAGCGCCTGGCGCTGGCGGTGCAGGCTGGCCAGGCGCGCATCGGAGACGCCGGTGATCGCGATGTCGCGCAGCGGGCCCACGGGGAGCGCGCAGACGACGGCCTCGGCGCGCAGCTCCTCTCCGCCCGCGAGCGTCACACGTGCACCGCCCGCGGCGACGTCGAGCGCGATGACGCGCGCGCCGAGCCGCAGGCGGTCGCCGAGCTCGTCGGCCATGCGCAGCGCGAGCGCCGCGCTGCCGGCGGTCAGGCGCAGGCCCTCCCAGCGCTCGGAGCCGTAGATCTCCTCCGCGCCCGCCGCGCTGATCGAGCGCAGCTGCGCGAGCAGCGAGATGCGCTCGCTCGAACCGCCGGCCATCGCGAGCGCGCCGAGCTCGTACAGCCGGCGCACCGCGGGGCGCACGCCCTCCGCGCGCAGCCAGCCGGCGAACGAGAGCGCGTCCAGCGCGGCGGCGTCCGGGTGGCTCCAGGGATCGTCGGGGTCGACGGTCGCGGCGAGCCGCACGCAGGCGGCTTCGATCCGCTCGGCGTCGGCGACGTCGGCGGGTGTGAAGAACGGGGGCCACTCGCCCTGGCCGGGTCCCTCGGCGAGGTCCCAGCTCATCGCGCCGGGCTCGGCGACGTAGCTGCGCTCGGTCTCCAGGCCCAGCTCGGCGGCGAGGCCGAGGTAGGCGGTGTGGAACGAGCCGACCAGCTCGCCGCCCATCTGCACGATGCGGCCGTTGTCGAGCACGGCTTGCTCGACGCGGCCGCCGGGCCGCTGGCGCGCCTCGAGTAGTTCGACGTCGGCGCCGGCGGCGGTGAGGTCGCGCGTGGCGGCGAGGCCGGCGAGGCCGGCGCCGAGGATGAGGATGTCGCGGGTCACCGCAGGACCTGGCCGTGCTCGGGCCGCCAGCCGATCCGGACGCGGTCGCCCAGTTCCCAGCGGTCGTCGGCGCGCGCTCGCGCGGTGTTCTGCTCGAGCGCGACGAGCCGCGCGCCGGGCGCGAGCTCGACGATCAGCTGGGTGGTGGTGCCGAGGTAGACGCGTTCGGCGATCGTGCCCTGCACCTCGGCCATCCCTGGCTCGAGCTCGTCGATCCATAGCTTCTCGGGCCGCACCGAGA
>DATHJG010000331.1:0-3227 GCA_035489875.1 Solirubrobacteraceae bacterium
AGCTCGGCAACCTGGTGCTCGACGCGGAGCCCGACGGCTGGCGGGAGCCCGGCGCCGAGTCCGCCTGGTCGCCCGCGCCGGTGCCGTCGGCCGGCGGGCGGCTCGCGCGCGCCGTGGTCGAGCGCGCCGGCGACGGCGCCACGCTGGCGCTGGCGCCGGCGCGCGTCGCGACCTCGCCGCGGAGGCTCCGCGGCGTCCCCGGAGCCGTCGGTCGCGGCGCTCGCACGCTCGGGCACACGCTGCTGCCGCCGGCTCCCGGCTCCCCGCTGAACCAGCCCGTCTCCGCCAGCCGCCATCACGTCCGGGTGACCCGGAGCCTCGACGAGATCCGGGCCGTCCGGCGCCGCTTCGGCGTGACGCCGAACGACGTCGTGCTCGCCGCCTGCACCGGCGCGCTCCGGCGCTTCGCCGAGCGGCGGGGAGACGCGCCGCAGCCGTTGAAGGCGATGGTGCCCGCCGACGTGCGCTCGAGCCGCGACGCGGCGGGGACCGGCAATCGCATCTCGTTCGTGTTCATCGCGCTGCCGTGCGGCGAGCCCGACCCGGTGGCGCGGTTGCACGCCCTCAACCGCGCGACGGCCCAGCGCCGGCGCGACGGCGAGGCCGAGGACCTCGACGCCGCCTTCGGCATCCTCGCCCGCACGCCCACTCCGCTGCAGCACGCGCTCGCGCACGCGTTCGCGCACCCGCGGCTGTTCAACCTGACGATCTCCAGCGTGGCAGGCCCAGCCGTGCCTCGCTACCTGCGCGGCTGCCGGCTGCGCGAGGTCCACTCGGCGGTCCCGCTCGCCGGTCGCCACGCGCTCTCGATCGGCGTCGTGATGGTGGCCGGGAGCGCCTGCTTCGGCATCACCGCCGACGCCGTCGCGCTGCCCGACGCCGACGCGCTCGCCGCCGACCTCGACGCGGCGATCGACGAGCTGCTCACCGCGCCGGCCTGAAGACGCTCCCGGTCACCGGTCGCGGCGGCGTCCCTTGTCGTGGTCGTCGGAAGCGTCGAACCAGTCGAGCGTCCGCCGCCAGGCCTCGGCAGCCGCGGGCGGGTTGAACCGCGCGCCGGTGTCGTTGAAGAACGCGTGGTCGGCGTCGGTGAACGTGAGCATCTCGTGCTTGAGCCGCGCGGCCTCGAGCGCCGCCTTCGCCGCCGGCTGCGACGCGTTGACGCGGGCGTCGAGCCCGCCGTAGACCCCGAGGACCGCCGCGCGGGATCCGTCCAGGTCGCCGCCCTCCGGGAACGGTCCGTAGAACGGCGCGGCAGCGGCGAGCCGCCGCTCGCCGGCGGCGAGCAGGCGCCACACCATCCCGCCGCCGAAGCAGAAGCCGATCGCCGCCAGCTTGCGCGGGGCGCGGCCTGCGAGCTCGGTCACCGCGGCCTGCATGTCGGCGTCGAAGCGCGCCGGGTCGATGCCGGCGAGCGCGGCGGCCACCTCGGCCTCGCCGGGGAACGCCCCCGTGCCGCCCTCCTCGGACAGCAGGTCGAGGGCGAGCGCGGAGTACCCGCTGGCCGCGAGCCGCCCCGCGACACCGCGGATATGGTCGGTGAGCCCGCGGTTCTCGTGGATGACGAGCACGCCGCCGCGCGGTCGCTCGGCCGCCGCCCATGCCGCCATCAGCACGCCACGCGGTCCGGCGAACGTGATCGCGTCGGTCGCGACCGCCGCCCATTCCGTCTCGGCGTCGCGCCGGCCGCGCCGTCGCGTGGCGGCCGGCGCCGGCGCGCTGGAGAACGTGGCCAGGAGCACCGCCGCCGCCGAGGCGCTCAGCCCCATCAGCCCGAGGCGGCGCATCGCCTCGCGTCGCGTGATGATCCCGTCGGCGAGGTCCTCTGCGACCTCTTCGGCCAGGTACTTCTGGATCTCCGTCATCTCGACCTCCCACGATGTCGACTGTCCGGGACCGAGGCTACTACGACGGCGAGTAGTCGACCGTGCATGCTTGGCACATGTCGCGCCGAACACCATCCGGTCATTCACGCCTCGCGTCGTCGGGCTCGCCGTAGCTGACCTCGTCTTGCCCGGCTCCCCTGTTGACCGTCGGCGTGGTCGTCGTGCGCTGCCCGTTGAGCACCAGGCGGATGCCGTTCACCGCGATCGTGCGCGAGATGGTCGTTGGTGCCGAGCAGTGCGCGGACTCCCGGCCCAGCAGCCCGTAGGCGAACTACGCCGACCGCGCGACTATGCCGACACGGTCACCGGCGGTCGCGTGGAGGCGGGCGAGCATGGACAGCGCGGCCTCGCGGGCGGATCGAGGATCGGCATATTTCCAGCGCCCGACTTGGCTGATCCCTCCGGCGGACCTGCCGGGCGCGCTCTAGGAGCCGCGTGAAGTCGGCGGGAGCGGTGTGCAGCTCGGCGAACAGCAGGTTGATGTAGGTCTCGGCCTCGGGCGCCGACAACGGCGGGGATGGCGACCGTGTTCTGGAGGATCTTCTCGAGGTAGTTGACGCCCAGCGGCTCCTCGCCCTCCGGAGTCGGGAACCGACCGTCGAGCGCGGCGGTGATGATGCGCTGGTGCGCGCCGACGACGTACGCGGTCTTAGCTTAGGCGGAGACTTCCCGCCCGTCCTGGGACCAGCGCACGTGGAACGAGCCGTCGCGGTCGGTGCGCCGGTAGGTGTGCGCGCCGAAGTAGTCGCGCTGGGCCTGGATCAGCGACGCGGGGCCGCGGGCGCGGCGATAGCCGTCGTAGTAGGCGAGGCAGGACGAGAAGGCGGGGACCGGGATGCCGAGCTCGACCGCGCGCGCGATCACCCGCCGCCACGCGTCCTGCGCGTCGGCCATCGCGTCGGCGAAGTACGGGACCGTGAGCAGGTTGACGACCTCGTCCTGGCTGTCGTAGGCCTCGCGGATGCGGTTGAGGAAGCGGGCGCGGATGATGCAGCCCCCGCGCCAGATCGTGGCCATCGCGCCGAGGTCGAGGTCCCAGCCGTGCTGGCGCGACGCGGCCGCCATCTGCTCGAAGCCCTGTGCGTAGGCGACGACCTTGCTCGCGTACAGCGCGGCGCGCACATCGTCGACGATCGACGCGTCCGTCGCGCCGCCCTCGCCCGGCCGCGGCCCGGCCAGCCGCTCCGACGCCGCCACGCGCTGGTCGCGCAGCGCCGAGAGCGAGCGGGCGAAGACCGCCTCGGTGATCGCTGTAAGCGGCACGCCGAGTTCGAGCGCGTCCTGGCTGGTCCAGCGGCCGGTGCCCTTCTGCTCGGCCTGGTCGAGGATCACGTCGACCAG
>DATHJG010000332.1:0-6029 GCA_035489875.1 Solirubrobacteraceae bacterium
CACGGTCAGTCCCAGGGCGGCGGGTTGTGCATCCAGACTCCGTCGACCATCGTCGCGACGACGTGAGCGTCCTCGAGCTCGTCGGGCGGACACGTCACGGGGTCCCGGTCGAGCACGACGAGATCCGCGAGGTGGTCCGGCTGCAGCCGGCCGCGCCGATGCTCGTCGCGCGCCAGCCACGCGGGGTTGACCGTCGTCGCCCAGAGCGCGTCCTCCGCGCTGAGCCGCTGCTCCGGATGCCAGGCGGCACGGCCGTCGTCGGAGCGCTGCACGGCGACGCGGATGCCGCGCAGTGGATCGAGCTCGTCGATCGGCGCGTCGGACCCGTTGCACAGGCGGACGCCGGCCTCCTGCAACGTCTTGAACAGGTACATCCGGTCGGTCATGCCGGCCCAGGCGTCGTCGGCGATGTCGCGGTCCATCGCGACGTGGCTGAACTGCACGGACAGCGTGACGCCGAGCGCGGCGAAACGGTCGACGTCCTCGCGCCGCAGTAGCTGGCCGTGCTCGATCCGCTGGCGGAGCCCGCGCGGCGCCCACGCGTCCCTGGTGTCCTCGAGGACGTCCAGCACCTGCTGGTTGGCGCGGTCCCCGATCGCGTGGATCGCCACCGGGAAGCCGAGCTCGGCGGCGCGGCGCACCCACTCCCGGAGCTGCTCGGGCGGCGTGATCGTGACGCCGCTGCCGTCCGCGAGCAGCGCGGTGCCGGACCCGAGCGCACCGTCCTGGAACATCTTGATGTAGCCGATCGCCAGCCAGTCGTCGCCGAAGCCCGACGCGATGCCCAGCGACGCCAGGTCGTCGAGCTGGTCCGGCGGCAGCGACTGCCAGACCCGCAGGCCGAGCTCTCCGGCGGCGCGCAGGCGCTCCCAGATCCGGAGCGCGCCGAGCCAGCCGTCCTTGTCGTGCACCGCCGTCACGCCGCGCGCGTGCGCGCGGCCGATGCCGTCGCGCGTGGCGTCGAGCAGCTCCTGGTGGGACGGGCGGGCGACGTTGTCGCGGAAGGTCCATGCGGCCGCCTCCCGCAGCACGCCCAGCGGCTCGCCGCTCGGCGTGCGGTCGACGACGCCGCCCGGCACGGTGAGGTCGCCGTCGGCGCGCGCCAGCCCGGCGGCGTTGACCCAGACCGAGTGGTAGTCGCGCGACGTGAGGATGACCGGGACGTCGCCCGTGACCCGGTCGAACCGCTCGCGCAGCGCCGGCGTGATCCGCGCCTCGCCCCAGTCGCCCTCGCGCCAGCCGTAGCCGCGGAGCCAGGTGCCCGGCGGGGCGCCGTCGGCGGCGCTCGCGACGCGGGCGATCACCTCCTCGGGGCTGCGCGCGTCCTCGAGCCGAATCTGGCGCTGGACCAGCGACCATGTCGGGAAGTGCACGTGGGAGTCCGAGAACCCGGGGACGACGCAGCGCCCGCGCAGGTCGACCCGCTCCGGGCTCGCGGCATGGCCGGGCACGCCGATCCGGTTGCCGGCGATCCGGAGTTGCGAGACCGTGTGCCCGCGGGCCGCGCAGGTCCGGACGATGCCGTTCTCCAGCACGATGCTTGAAGCCATGCTGGATTTCTACACCATGACTTCAACCACAGCGCGGCGGCGATGAGTTCGCCCGCGGCGCACCGTCATAGCTCGATGACAGGTCAAACCAGCCGCACGGAGGACCGCCAGATGAGCACAGCGACGCAGGGCCGGATCGACGAGGGCGAGTTCACGGCGCTCGCCGAGCGCCACCGGCGCGAGCTGCACGTGCACTGCTACCGGATGCTCGGGTCGTTCGAGGAGTCCGAGGACATGGTCCAGGAGACGTTCCTGCGCGCGTGGCGCAAGCGCGCGAGCTTCCAGGGCCGGTCGACGTTCAGGGCGTGGCTGTACCGCATCGCGACCAACGCGTGCCTGGACGCGCTCGGGCGGCGGCCGCGCGAGGCCCCGCGTCCGGGCGCGTTCGAGGTGACGTGGCTCCAGCCCTACCCGGACCGGCTGCTCGACGAGCTCGCGTCGAGCGAGGCCGAGCCGGACGCCGCCGTCGTCGAGAAGGAGACGGTCGAGCTCGCGTTCCTCGTCGCGCTCCAGCGCCTGGCGCCCAGGCCGCGGGCGGTGCTGATCCTCCGCGACGTGCTCGGCTGGTCGGCGAAGGAGACCGCGGCGCTGCTCGAGGTGAGCGTCGCGTCCGCGAACAGCGCGCTCCAGCGCGCCCGCGCCGCGCTCAAGGACCACTTGCCCGAGCGCCGGCTCGAGTGGGCCGCGGGGGCTGAGCCGAGCGCACAGGAGCGCGCGCTGCTCGACCGGTACGTCGAGGCGAGCGAGCGTGGCGACGCCGAGGCCCTCGCCGGCCTGATGCGCGAGGACCTGCGCTTCGCGATGCCGCCGGAGCCCGAGCAGTACGTCGGGCGCGACACGATCGTCGCCGCGTGGGTGGAGGGTGGCTTCGGCTCGGACGCGTTCGGCGCGATGCGCTGCATGACGACCCGTGCCAACCGGCAGCCGGCGGTCGCCTGCTGGCTGCGGCGGCCGGGCGACTCGGCGTACCGGGCGCTCGCGCTCGACGTGCTGCGGATCGAGGACGGCGCCGTCGCGGAGATCACCACGTTCCCCGCGAGCCTCTTCCCGGCCTTCGACCTCCCGCCGACGCGCTGATGGAGGGGGCCGGCGCGGACCGGCTCTCGTTCCTCGGCCGACCGCTCCCGCCGGCGTTCGAGCTCCTGGTCGTCACGCTCGCGCCCGGCCGGGAGCGGCCGTACGAGGCGGTCGAGTGGCGCGACGCGATCGTCGTGGTCGAGCGCGGCGAGATCGAGCTGGAGTGCCGGTCCGGCGGCCGCGCGCCGTTCTCGCGCGGCGCCGTGGTCCACCTGACCGGGCTGCCGCTCCGCGCGCTGCACAACCGCGGGCCGGACCTCGCCGTGCTGACCGTCGTCCGGAGGCGCGCCGCCCCCCTACGGTCCGCCGTACCACGAGCGGGAGCCAACCCGCCGTGACGTTCACCGGCTGCCCCCGTGTCGCCGCGGGGGTGCGTCGACGACGATGCGTGTGTCACCGCACCACGTCCCCAGGAGCGCCTCACCATGTCGAACGTCTTCCGCCGTCTCCGCCGCGCCGTCTCGGTCCTGGCCGTCGAGGATCGTCCCAACTTCAAGCGTGTCGACGTCTCGCGCGCCCGCTACGACGACGGTTCCTGGCTCGAGTCGTCGTAGGCGGACAGCCGACCGACGAGTCGGCGAGCTCGCGGTCGCGCGCGAAGATGTCGCCATGAAGCCCGTCATCCTCGACTGCGACCCCGGACACGACGACATGGTGGCGATCATGCTCGCCGCGGCCAACCCGGCGGTCGACCTGCGCGCGATCACGACCGTCGCCGGCAACGGGACGCTCGAGCGCACGACGCGCAACGCGCGGGCGACGTGCGCGCTGGCCGGGATCCGCGGCGTCCCGATCGCGGCCGGCGCGCCGGCGCCGCTGGTCGGGACGCTGAGCACCGCGCCCAGCGTGCACGGCGAGTCGGCGCTCGACGGCGCCGAGCTGCCCAGCGGCGACGACGTGCCGCTCGAGCCGGTCCACGCGGTGGCGCTGATGGCGCGCCTGCTGCGCGCGAGCGCCGAGCCGGTCACGCTCGTGCCGGTCGGGCCGCTCACCAACGTCGCGCTGCTGCTGCGGCTGCATCCGGAGCTGGCCGGCCGGATCGCCGAGATCGTCGTGATGGGCGGCTCGATGGGCGCGGGCAACGTCACGCCGTTCGCCGAGTTCAACGTCTGGGTCGACCCCGAGGCCGCCGACATCGTGCTCGGCAGCGGGGTGCCGGTGACGCTGTGCGGCCTCGACGTGACCCACCAGGCGCTCGCCACGCCGGAGGTGCTCGGCCGGCTCGCCGACCTCGGCACGCCGCTGGCCGCCACCGTCGTCGACCTGCTCGGCTTCTTCCGCGATCGCTACCGCGAGCTGTGGGGCCTCGACTCGCCGCCGGTCCACGATCCCGTGGCCGTCGCGCGCGTGATCGACCCGACGCTCGTGCGTTGCGAGGATGCCCACGTCGCGATCGAGCTGCACGGCAGGCACACGCGTGGCGCGACGGTCTGCGACCGCTACGGCGTGCTGGGCCGCGCGCCGAACGCGAAGGTGGCGACGGAGCTCGACGCCCCGCGCTTCTGGGACCTCGTGATCGACGCCGTGGCGGGCGTCACGGTCCGGTGAGCTCGCGCGCGAGCATGAACAGCGCGGCGGCGAGCCCTGCGGCGCCCGCGAGGTGCCCGGGGACCGCCATGCGGTCCGTCGCCGTCGCGTGCAGCGCCCACGTCACCTCGAGCCCGGCGGCGCGCGCGACGTCGGTAGGAACCGGGCGGACCGGCGGGTCGAGCGAGCCGCCCTCGTCGCGCAGCACGTTCGACGTGACGGCGATCGCGCGGTCCTCCCAGCACTCGGTGCGGTAGCCGACGTCGCGGGCGTGGATCTGGAGCGCCTGCCACGTCGTGCGCACGACGGCGGCGCTCTCGTCCCGCACTGCGGACACCAAGGGCGCAATCAGCGGGTCGGCGGGCTGACCCACGATGTCCGGGTCCGTCTCGAAGCTCTGCGTCAGCAGCGCGAGGTCGAGCGTCAGCAGCGCGAGGTCCAGCGCGTGCCGGGCCGACGCGGACATCAGCGCGTGCGAGGTCTCGTCGAGGCCGGGCCGACGGTCCGCGAGAGCGGCGCCGCGCGAGATCGCCACGCGATGCGCCCGCCGTATGGCCGGATCGCTCCGGCCGTCGATCGCCGTGAACATGCTCAAGCGACCTCATATTGGGGGATCGCGCCCCGATCGGCCAGTCTTCGGAGTACAAGATCTTCCCAAGGTCGGCGGTGAATCGCGTGCGGCGGGGCGCGCGCCGAGCAGGACTACGACCTTGGGATCATGCCGCTTGCAGGCTTTTGCCGGGACGGGCACGGCGCGCCGGGGTTCTCGCCGTCCGTCGGACGGCGTGTGGCGGCGGTGTCATGAACATGACGGCTGGGACCCATCAGATCGGCCGCGGTGCGTCCTCGCTGAGCGCCGTGGCCACGGCGAGCGCGCTCGCGAGCGCCTCGAACGCCGCCTGGAGCTGCTCCTCGCCCTCGACGCACGCGGCCGCCTCGGCCCACTGGCGGACGTGCGTCGGGGAGGCCGGCTCGGCTTGCTCGAACACCGCCGTCAGCCGGCTGGCGGCGCGCTTGCGCAGCGGGACGGCGCGGAGCGCGTCCGCCGCGACGCCGCTGATCCGCTCGACCCGCACGAGCCCCACCGACACGAGGTTCTGGACGGCGCGCTCGAGCAGCTGCGCCTGCATGAGCATGAGATCGTCGTCGCGCGGCTTGGGGCGCACGCCGGCGAAGTACAGCGCCGTCGCCTCCACGCGGTTCTCGACGTCGAGCTTGCGGTAGACGGTCGTCAGGTGCCGCTTGACCGTCGGCACCGCGATCTCGAGCTGCTCCGCGATCTCCGTCGAGCGGAGCCCCCGCGCCGCCAGCCGCAGCACCTCGGCCTCCCGCGGGGTCAATCCCGCAAGCGCGTCCGGCTCTCGCCTCCGTCGCCTGGGCCTGGTCATGCGACGCTCATGTCTACCAGGTTCCCCGGCATGCGGACTGCGACCTTGGGATGGCGCGCTGGGCGGGCGCCGACTCGCGCAGTCGGCCACGGCGACCGGGTGGGTAGACATACGTCATGGACCGGGCCGGGCTGCTCTACGAAGTCGCCCGCGGCGTGCGCGAACGGACCCGGGCTACGACCTTGGTCTCATGCCGTCCGCAGCCGTTTCCGCGGGTGGGCCACGGCGCGCCAGGGTGGTCCGGACGGCAGGGCGCCAGTGTCAGGAACGTGACTCACGCCGGGGGTGCGTCCTCGCTGAGCGCCGTGGCCACGGCGAGCGCGCTCGCGAGCGCCTCGAACGCCGCCTGGAGCTGCTCCTCGCCGTCGACGCGCGCGGCCGCCCTGGCCCAGTGGCGGACGTGCGTCGGGGAGGCCGGCTCGGCTCGCTCGAACACCGCCGTCAGCCGGCTGGCGGCGCGCGTGCGCAGCGGGACGGAGCGGAGCGC
>DATHJG010000333.1:0-3633 GCA_035489875.1 Solirubrobacteraceae bacterium
CACGATCGACCCGACCTCGACCGGATCGGCGGGCAGCAGGTAGTCGAACGGCCCGGCCAGCCGGCGTGTTGTCGTCAGTGGCTGGACGCGCGCGATCACGGCCGAAGCACGGTAGTCGCGCGGGCGGATGCGCCGGCGCGAGGAGATCGGTCCGGTGCTCGACGTCCGGCTGACGGTGTCGAGCCACGCCGCCGGTCGCCGGGCAGCCTCCCGTCTGCGCTCCGGGAGGTACGTTAGCCTCGCGCTATGGACCGGATCCTGCTCGGCGACAACCTCCCGCTGCTGCGCGCCGAGCCGGACGGGGCCGTCACCCTCGCCTATCTCGACCCGCCGTTCAACACCGGCCGGCCGCAGGCGCGGCGGACGGTCGCCACCGTCGCCGACGCCGGCGGTGACCGGACCGGGTTCGGCGGCCGGCGGTACGCGACGCGGCTGCTGAACGAGTCCTCCTACCGCGATGCGTTCGACGACTACCTCGGCTTCCTCGAGCCGCGCCTGCGCGAGGTCCGGCGGCTGCTCGCCCCCGAGGGCACGCTGTACTTCCACATCGACTACCGCGAGGCGCACTACTGCAAGCTGCTGCTCGACGAGCTGTTCGGCCGCGAGTGCTTCCTCAACGAGCTGATCTGGGCGTACGACTACGGCGCCAAGCCGCGCACCCGCTGGCCCGCCAAGCACGACACGATCCTGGTCTACGTCAAGGACCCGGCCCGCTACGTGTTCGACGCCGACGCGGTCGACCGCGAGCCGTACATGGCGCCCGGCCTCGTCACGCCCGAGCAGCGGGAGCGCGGGAAGCGCGCCACGGACGTGATCTGGCACACGATCGTCTCCCCCACCGGGCGCGAGAAGACCGGCTACCCGACGCAGAAACCGGTGGGCCTCGTGCGCCGCCTCGTCCAGGCGTCGTCGCGCCCCGGCGACCTGTGCCTGGACCCGTTCGCCGGCTCGGGCACACTCGGCGCAGCCGCGGCCGCGCTGGATCGGCGCTACCTGCTGATCGACGAGTCGCCCGAGGCGATCGCGGTGATGGAGCGGCGGCTGGGCCTTCAGGCCGCGGCCTGAAGCCCGGCCCAGAACTCCCACTCGGCCTCGCCGAGCGGCGTGGCGGGCGGTGCGCCCGCGTAGTACTCGCGCGCGATCGCGTTCCAGTCCGCGGACGCCCGCGCCTCGCCGAGCGTCGAGAGCACGAGCCCTTCCATCCGCCGCAGCAGCAGCGCCTGCGGCGGGAGCGACTGGCGCCGCATGTCGCCGAACCACGGCGAGCGCGGGCCGGTGGTGGAGTCGATCAGCTCGGCGACCCACTTGGGCGTGAAGCGCCGTTCGCCCGGCTCCAGGTACCACGCGCCCAGCGCGGCGATCTGCGCCAGCAGGTCCTCGGGGTCGAACGACGCCGGGTCCGGGAGGTAGCCGAGCTCGGCCAGCAGCGCATGGACCGCCGCGGCGTCCCCCTCCTCCACCGCGACCGCGACGCGGGACTCGCGGTCGATGTACTCGCGGTCGAGCACGCGCATCAGCCCGAAGTCGAGGAAGCCGACACGGCCGTCGTCGAGCAGCAGGTAGTTGCCGGGGTGCGGGTCGCCCGACACGCGGCGCGTGTGGTGGACGAGCCCGAAGTAGAAACGGAACACGATCTCGCCGAAGCTGTCGCGCGTCGCCGCGTCGCGCGCCTTGACCGCCTCGAAGCGCGCGCCCTCGATCAGGTCGGAGACGAGCACGCGCCGGCTGGAGAGGTCGGTGCGCACCTCCGGCACGAACGCGAACGGGTGGCCGCGGTGCGCGCGGGCGACGGCGCGCTGGTTCTGCGCCTCGAGCTCGTAGTCGAGCTCCTCCGCGATCCGCTCGCGCAGCTCGGCGTAGAGCGCCTTCACGTCGAGCCCGGGCGCGAGGCGCTTGACGAGCGGGAGCAGCAGCGTGAGGTTGCGCAGGTCGGTGTCGACCGCCTCGGCGACGCCCGGGTACTGGACCTTGACCGCGACCGGCTGCCCGTCGCGCGTGACCGCGCGGTGGACCTGCCCGATCGACGCGGCGGCGAACGCCTCCTCCTCGAACTCCGCGAAGACCGCCGCCGGCCGCTCGCCCAGCTCCTCGCGCAGCAGCTTCTCGACGCCCTTGAACGGCAGCGGCGGGACGTCGTCGCGCAACGTCGCGAGCGTCTGCTTGAAGCGCTCGCGCTCGTCCTCGGGCAGCGCGGTGAAGTCGATCGTCGAGAGGACCTGGCCGACCTTCATCGCGGCGCCGCGCATCTGACCGAGCTGCTCGACGAGCTCGCGGGCGAGCGCCGCGGCCCGCTCGCCGGTGGCGGCGTCGGCGCGCTCGGACGAGCGCACGGTGTTGGCGGCGCGGGTCCCGACCCAGCGCGCGGACTGGCCGGCGACGAGGCCGCCGAGGCGCGCGGAGCGCGACAGGCGCGAGGTGGGCGGCTTGCGAGGCTCTGCGGGCACGCCTCGAGGCTACGAGCCGGGCGGGGCGCGGGCCATACGGGTAGCCGCCGTAGGATCGGCCGGATGATCCGCGCGTTCGGCCCCGGCCGCGTCAACCTGATCGGCGAGCACACCGACTACAACGGCGGGCTCGCGCTGCCGTTCGCGATCGACCGCGGCGTGACCGTGGAGGCCGAGCCGCGCAGCGGCGGGGAGATCCGCGCCGAGGCGCGCGACCTCGGCGAGACCGACGCGTTCCCCGCCGCGGGCGGGCGCGACGGGGTCGTGGCGGGCTGGCGCGCGTTCGTGCGCGGCACCGTGGCGGAGCTGCGCGCCGCCGGGGTGCCGGTGCCGGGCGCCCGGCTGGCGATCTCCGGCGACCTCCCGATCGGCTCGGGCCTCTCCTCCTCCGCCGCGCTCGAGGCCGCGCTGAGCCTGGCGCTGCTGGCACTCGCCGGCGCGGAGGAGCCCGACCGCACCGAGCTGGCCAAGCTCTGCTCGCGGGTGGAGAACGACTGGGTCGGCGCCGAGACCGGCCTGCTCGACCAGCTCGCGTCGCTGCGCAGCCGCGCCGGCGAGGCGATCCGGATCGACTTCAGCACGCTCGCCATCGAGGGCGTGCCGCTGGAGCTGGGCGACTGGCGGCTCGTCACGCTGGAATCGGGCGCCGAGCACGACCTCTCCACCGGCGGCTACAACGAGCGCCGCGCCGAGTGCCGCGCCGCGTGCGAGGCGCTCGGCATCGAGCACCTCAGCGCCGCCGACCCCGGCGCCGCCGCGCGGCTCCCGGCGCCGCTGGACCGCCGCGCCCGCCACGTGCTGACCGAGAACGCGCGCGTCGACGCGATGGTCGCCGCGCTGCGGGCGCGCGACCTCGCCGCCGCCGGCGCGCTGCTCGACGCGTCGCACGCGAGCCTGCGCGACGACTACGACGCCAGCGTCCCCGCGGTCGAGGCGACGGTCGCCGCACTCGAGCGCGCGGGCGCCGCCGGCGCGCGCATGGTCGGCGGCGGCTTCGGCGGCTCCGTCCTCGCGCTACTCCCGCCCGGCGTCGCCGTCCCCGGGGCCGCCCGTGCGGTCGCGCCGGGTCCGCCGGCTGCGCTGGTGTGACGCCAGTGCCGCCGCGTCCACGCCGTGCGGCGCTGGCACGGCGGGCCGTCCAGGCGGCTCGCCCTAGCCGGTCTCGCGCAACTCCTCCCCCAGCGGGCGG
>DATHJG010000334.1:0-6603 GCA_035489875.1 Solirubrobacteraceae bacterium
CGGCTCGGCCAGCTCGCGGACCTCCTCCACCAGCGGGCGGCCGACGATGTGCGTGTAGTCGGCGAGGCTCTTGTGGGCGAGGGCGACGGGTTGGAGCACGGGCGGGCCGGACGATACCTGGGCGCGCGGTCCGATCAGCCCGCGTCGGGCAGGGCGGAGAGCGGCCGATCGCCGAGCTCGATGCGCACGTTGCGGCGGTCGCCGTCGCGCCAGGCCTCGAGCGTCACCGTCGCGCCCGGGTCCAGCAGCGCGACCGCACGCGAGAGGTCGTCGGGGTCGTCCACCGGCCGGCCGTCGATGCCCGTGATCACGTCGCCGCCGTCGCGGTAGCTGCGGACCTGGAAGATGCTCTCGCGGTCGCTGCCGCCCTGCACCCCGGCGTCCGCGGCCGGGCCGCCCGCGACGACGTCCTGCACCCACGCGCCCTTGCCGACCGGGAGGTCGAAGCGCTCGCGCAGCTGCGGGTAGATCGGGACGGTCTCGACGCCGAGGTACGCGTAGGACACCTTGCCGCTGCTCCGCAGCTGCCCCAGCGCGCGCTTGGCGACGTCGACGGGCACCGCGAAGCCGACGCCCTCGCCGCCGCCGGAGTTGGTCTTGATCTGCTGGTTGATCCCGATCACCTTGCCCTCGGGGTCGACCAGCGGGCCGCCCGAGTTGCCGGGGTTGATCGCGGCGTCGGTCTGGATCGCGCCCGCGATCTGGAACGCGGTGAGGCCGGTGATCGAGCGGTCGACGGCGGAGACGACGCCGACCGAGAGCGACTGGCGCTCGGAGAACGGCGAGCCGATCGCCGCGACCGGCGTGCCGACCTGCACCTTCGCGGAGTCTCCGAGCGGGAGCGGCCGCAGCGTCAGCCCCTTCGGGTCGACCTGCAGGAGCGCGACGTCGGACTCCGGGTCGTAGCCCTTGACGTCCGCCTCGACCTGGTTGCCGTCGGCGAACTCCACGTACACGGTGCGCGCCTCGCGCAGGTCGGGCACGTTGCCGGTGGTCACGACGTGCGCATTGGTGGCGATCTCGCCGTCGCCGTTCAGCACGAAGCCGGAGCCGACGCCGCCGCTGGCGTCGTCGAGGCTCTCGAGCGAGTCGCCGCCGAACAGCGAGATCACGGTGACGACGCCGGGCGCCTCCTCCTTGTAGATCGCCTGCGGGTCGAAGCCGTTCCCGTCGCCGCCGAGCCCGTCGATCACCTCGACGCGCGTGGTCGTCGTCGTGCTCCCCGCCGAGCCGCCGTTCTCGTCGCCGCCGCCGAAGCCGCAGCCGGCGGCGCCGAGGACGAGCACGGTGAGCAGGGCGAGCGCCGCGCGGGTCATGCCGGCAGCGTGAGCTTGAAGGACGTCTGCCCCGGGCCCGACCGCACCGTCAGCTGCCCGCTCATCTGGTCCGCGAGCTCGCGCGCGATCGCCAGGCCGAGGCCGGCGCCGCGCGCTCCGTCCGCAGAGGTGAAGAAGGGCTCGAAGATGTGCGGCATGGTCTGGTGGCGGATGCCGAGACCCGAGTCGGCGACCTCCAGGGTGACATGCCCGTCCTGGCGCGCGGCGGAGACCACGATCGTCGTGCCCGCCGGCGTGTGCACGAGCGCGTTGTCGAGCAGGATCCGCATCACCTGCGCGACCCGCTCGGGATCGCAGTCGATCTCGATCGGCTCGGGCGCCGCGCGGACCTCCAGATCGGCCTCGTGCGTCGCGATCGCGGGGGTGAACTCGCTCGCCACCTCGCGCGCGAGCTGGCCCACGTCGGTCGGCTCCGGCCGCAGCTCGAGCGCGCCGGACTCCAGCCGCGAGAGGTCGAGCAGCTCGGTCGCGAGCTTGCGCATGCGCGCGACCTGCCCGCGCAGCTGGCCGAGGAACTGGGCGCGGGTCTCCTCGTCGAGCTCCTCGTCCTCCAGCAGCTCGAGGAACCCGCCGAGCGAGAAGATCGGGGTGCGCAGCTCGTGCGACGCGGACGCGATGAACTGCTTGCGTGCGGTGTCGAGCCGCGCGAGCTGACGCTGCATGTCGTCGAACGCGGTGGCGAGCTGGCCGAGCTCGTCGTCGGAGTCGGCCTTGATCGGGTTGGAGAAGTCGCCCGCGGCCACCTTGCGCGCCGCCACCTCGAGCCGCTTCACGCGCGACGTGAGCGCGCGCGCGACGAGGTAGCCGCCGATCGCGGCGAGCACGAGCGCGATCGCGCCGGCGACGAGGATCCGCTGGCGGATCAGCTGCACGTTGGCCTGCACGTCGGTGAGCGAGCCGGCGAACACCGCCACGCCGCGGACCCTACCGTTGCGGATCAGCGGCTGGGCAACCAGCGCCTGGCGCCCGACGTCGGTCTCCGCCGCCGCGGTGACCTGCTTCCTGGTCCGCACCGCGCGGGCCGCCACCTCCTGGACGTCGCCGATCGCCGCGGAGCCCGGGCCGGAGTCGGCCACCTTGAGCATCGACGGCACCGGCTCGGCCTTCGCCTGCAGTAGCGTCACCTCCGCGTTGGAGAACTTGGCGGCGGCGTTCGTGCGGGCGCCCAGCATGTCGTCCGGGTCCTTCGTCATCCCGACGATCGCCCGCAGGTCCGTCGACTCCCGGCGCGCGTCGCCCGCGAGCCGTTGGACCTTCTGCGCGACGAGCTCGTCCTCGAGCCGGGGGGTGACGTAGAAGTAGACGATGCCGATCGCGCCGGCCACGATCAGGGCGAAGATGAACGTCAGCCGGTTGCGGAGCGACCGCAACGGCCGCGGCATCGTCATTCCCCGGCCGTGTCGCGGAAGCGGTAGCCCACGCCGCGCACGGTGAAGATGTAGTCGGGCTCCTTCGCGTCCGCCTCGATCTTCTCGCGCAGGTGCCGGATGTGGACGTCGATCGTGCGCGGGTCGCGGTACGCGGAGTCGCCCCAGACGCGCGAGAGCAGCATGTCGCGCGTGTACACGCGGCCCGGGTTGGACGCGAGCGCGTGGAGGATCTCGAACTCGACGAACGTGGTCGGGACCGACTTGCCGTCGAGGGCGACCGTGCGCTTGGCGGGATCGATCCGCAGTGCGAGCACCTCGATCGGCTGCTCGTCGCCCTCCTCGGGCCGCGCCATGCCGGCGCGCCGCAGCGCGGCCTTCACGCGCGACCGGAACTCGCGCATGGAGAACGGCTTCGTGATGTAGTCGTCGGCGCCCAGCTCGAGCCCGAGCACCTTGTCGATCTCCTCGGACTTGGCGGTCAGCATGATGATCGGGACTGAGGACCGCGCGCGCAAGCGGCGGCACACCTCGAGCCCGTCCATCTTCGGCAGCATCACGTCGAGCACGACGAGGTCGAACGTCTGCTCGCCGAAGCGCGCGAGCGCCTCGCGCCCGTCCGACGCCTGCACGACCTCGTAGCCGTCCCGTTGCAGCGGGAACGAGAGCAGGGTCTGAATCGGCTGCTCGTCGTCGACCAGAAGGATGCGTGCTGGACGGTCCGGCATGAGACAAGCGTAGTCCTAGCTTTCAGCGGCTAGGAAAAGGGTTTCGCCTGCCAGACGAGACGCTCCTTCGTCGCGCTCGCCTTCGGCGACGTTACGGTGCATAGCGTGCTGGACAACCGGGTCTACCGCGCGGCGTTTCTGCCTGCCTTGCTCGCGCTCTTCGTGGTGGCGTTCTCGCTCGAGGGCCGTCCTTCTCCAGCTCGTACGCGCGCGGTCGCGGATGCGTTCGATCCCAGCCGCGCGTACGGCAGCCCCGAGGTGCGCGACTCGCTGCTCCAGCTGGGCGCGGCGTTCCCGCAGCGCCAGCCGGGGTCGGCCGGCGACGCGGCGCTGGCCGACCGGGTCGGCGAGGTCTTCCGTGCGGCGGGCTTCCAGGTGTCGGCGACGCGCGCGCAGGGGCGCACCGTGGAGGGCGAGACGGAGTTGGAGACGGTCGTCGGCGTCCGGCCCGGGCTGTCGAGCCGCCGCATCGTGGTGCTCGCGCACCGCGACTCGCTCGATGCGCCCGGGCTGGCCGACCTGTCCAGCACGGCGGCGCTGCTCGAGCTGGCGCGGATCTTCCGCACGCGCGTGCCGTCGACGGAGGCCGACGCGGGCCGGCCCGGGCGGCCGCAGCTCGTCGGGCGGGACCTGCACAAGACGCTCGTGCTCGTCTCCACGTCCGGCGGAACCGGGGGAGCCGCCGGCGCGCGGGCGTGGGCGCGCGCGCAGGACGCTGGGGCGATCGACGGCGTGCTCGTCCTCGGCGACCTCGCGTCGGCCGAGTCGCACAAGCCGTGGGTCGTGCCGTGGTCGAACGGGCACGCGCAGCCGCCGCTCGGCTGGCAGCGGACGGTCGAGGCCGCCGTGCGCCAGGAGGTCGGCTCCGATCCGGGCAGCGCGCGCGCGAGCGCGCAATGGGCGCGCCGCGCGCTGCCGCTGGCCGTGAGCGAGCAGGGCGAGGTCGATCGCGCGGGCCTGCCGGGCGTGCTGTTGCAGGTCAGCGGCGAGCGCGGGCCGTCGCGCGGCGCGCGGATCTCGCGCGGGCGCTACACGGAGATGGGGCGCGCGGCGCTGCGGAGCGTCACCGCGCTCGACGAGGCGGGCCGGCGCGCGTCCGGCGGCGAGACGCTGCCGCCGTTCGCCGGCGAGCCGGACGGCGTCGTCACGCTGCGCAACGTCCTGCCGGGGTGGAGCGTACGGCTGATGGTGCTCTGCCTGCTGCTGCCGGCGCTGCTCGCAGCGCTCGACGCGTTCTTCCGCGCCCGCCGGCGCCGGCTGCACGCCGGCGCGTGGGTCGGCTGGGCGCTGGTCGCGGGCGTCGCGGTGCCGCTGGCCTGGGTCTGGCTGCGCCTGCTGGGGATCGCCGGCGCGCTGCCCGCGCCGCGCGGGCCGGTCCTGCCCTCCGACCTGCCGCTGAGCTGGGGCCGGGTCGCCGTGCTGGCGTCGGTGGCGCTCGTCGTCGCGGCGGGCGTCGTGGCGGCGCGGCTGCTCGGGCGGTCGGGACGCGCGGCGCGCGGGAACCCGGCCGCGGGCGCCGCCGGGGCTGCGGTGGGCGCGATCGTGTGCGCGGTCACGCTGCTCGTCTGGGTCGTCAACCCGTACGCCGCGGCGCTCCTCCTGCCGGCCGCGCACCTGTGGCTGTTCCTCGGCGCGCCGCAGACGCGACTGCGCGGCGCGTGGGGCTGGGGCGCGCTGCTGGCCGGCCTGGTCGCGCCGGCGCTCGCGCTGGTCGCGGAGATGGACGCGCTGCGGATCGGGCCGCTCGGGCTCGCACGGATGTGGCTGATCGCGACGGCTGGCGGCCACGTGTCGGCCTGGTCGGCGCTGGCGGTCGGCGCGCTGGCCGGCGCGCTGGTCGCGCTCGTCCGCATCCTCCTGGCCCGCGGCCGGCTCGCCGCCGCCGCGCCGCCCGAGGCGCGCCCGCGCACCCGCGGTCCGGCGAGCTACGCAGGCCCGGGCTCGCTCGGCGGCACGGAGTCGGCGCTGCGCCGATGATGGCGGGACCCGAGGTCCCCGGGGGAGCGTCGCCGGACGAACCGGAAGCCGCCGCCCGTCTCACGGCGCCGTCGGACGAGCCGCAAGCCGCGTCCCGTCTCGAGGGCCCGTCGCCGGAGCAGCCGGAGGCCGCCTCCCGCGCCCGTCCTCCCCGCCGCCGGCGGGCGCTCCGCGCGCTCTCGACGCTGCTCATCGTGGCGGGCGCGCTCGTGCTCGCGGACGGCGCCGCGACGCTGGTCTGGCAGGAGCCGGTCACGGCGGTCTATGCGCGGGTGCAGCAGGAGCGGCTCGAGGACGAGCTGGCCGCGCTCGAGCAGACCGAGCCGGCGCCCGCCGAGCGGCGCGCGCTGGTGCGGCTGCCCGATCCGCGCCGCCGGCTCGGCTTCGCCGCCCGGGCGCTCGCGCGGCGCAGCGAGGCGGGCGATCCGGTCGGGCGGCTGCGGGTGCCCGCGATCGGGCTGCGCACGGTCGTCGTCCAGGGCACCGGCGCCGGCGAGTTGCGGAGCGGCCCCGGGCACTACCCCGGCACGCCGCTGCCCGGCCAACGCGGCACGGTCGCGATCGCCGGCCACCGGACCACCTACGGCGCCCCGTTCCGGCACGTCGACGACCTCGCGCGCGGCGACCGGATCGAGCTCGACATGCCCTACGGCCGCTTCACCTACCGCGTGGAGCGGACGCGCGTGGTGCCGGCCACCGCCATCGACGTCGTCGACCGCGTGGCGTACGATCGGCTCGTGCTGACCGCGTGCCATCCGCTCTACTCGGCGGCCGAGCGCATCGTCGTGTTCGCGCGGCTCGCCGCATTCCGGTGAGGACCCCATGGCCGACGATTCGATCTCTGCCGATGCTGCTCATGCGATGCAGGCCGTGACCCGATACGAGCAGCAGCAGGAGGACGGGCCGACGCGAGGCCGCTTCGGACGGGAGGTCCCGGCGCCTGCGACGGAAGACGTGCAGATGGCAGACGCAAGGACGACGATGAAAAGCGACCGTGCCGACGAGGCTCTCGAGACCGGCCGATACGAGATCGACGCCGACGCCGTGGCCGACGCCATCATCGCCCGCCTCATGGCCGGGCGCATCCTCCCCCGGCACCCCGCCGACGACCGCTAGGCGGACCCACGCGCCGCAACCCGGCGCTTGCGATGATCCGCACATGAGGGACGAGCTCGGGTCTGCACCGCCGGCGTG
>DATHJG010000335.1:0-2536 GCA_035489875.1 Solirubrobacteraceae bacterium
CGCGCCTGGGCGAGCAGCCGTTGCCGACCGACCACCCGGCGTTCAGGGCGTCGGAGCAGCAGGTCTCCGAGCGCGTGCGCGCATTGCTGGCGGTGGGCGGCGGCCACTCCGTCGACTGGTTCCACCGCGAGCTCGGCCGGATCCTGTGGGAGCGCTGCGGGATGGTGCGCAACGGCCCCGGGCTCGAGCGGGCGCTGCACGAGGTCGCGGCGCTGCGCGACCACTTCCACTCCGACGTGCGCGTGCTCGGGGACGACGAGTCGCTCAACCAGTCGCTCGAGAAGGCCGGCCGCGTGAGCGACTTCCTCGAGCTCGCCGAGCTGATGTGCCGTGACGCGCTGCACCGCGAGGAGTCCTGCGGCGGCCACTTCCGCGAGGAGCACCAGACGCCCGACCACGAGGCGCTGCGCGACGACGAGCACTTCGCGCACGTGGCCGCCTGGGAGCACCGCGGCGCCGAGCCGCACCTCCTGCACAAGGAGGAGCTGACATTCCGGCACGTGCACCCGACCCAGCGGAGCTACGCGTGAAGCTGACGCTGAAGGTGTGGCGCCAGGCCGGGCCTGAGGCGCACGGGGACTTCGTCACCTACGAGGTCGACGGCGCCACGGGGGAGATGTCGTTCCCGGAGCTGCTCGACGTGCTCAACGAGCGGCTGATCGCCGAGGGGAGCGACCCGATCGCCTTCGAGAGCGACTGCCGCGAGGGCATCTGCGGCGCCTGCGGGCTGATGATCAACGGCCAGGCGCACGGCCCGCAGCGCGGCACCACGACCTGCCAGCTGCACCTGCGGACCTTCGACGACGGCGACGAGATCGTGATCGAGCCGTTCCGCCTGGCCGCCTTTCCGATCGTCAAGGACCTCGTCGTCGACCGCAGCCCGCTGGACCGCATCATCCAGTCGGGGGGTTACATCACTGCACCGACCGGCTCGGCGCCGGACGCGAACCTGATCCTGGTCCCGAAGGACGACGCCGACCGCGCGATGGACGCCGCCGCGTGCATCGGCTGCGGTGCCTGCGCGGCCGCCTGCCCGAACGCCGCCGGCCAGCTCTTCACCGCCGCCAAGGTCGCGCACCTCAACCTCCTCCCCCAGGGCCAGCCCGAACGCCACCGGCGCACGCTGGCGATGGTCGAGACACTCGAGACGCACTTCGGCTCCTGCACCAACCACCAGGAGTGCGCGGCCGCGTGCCCGAAGGAGATCGGCATCGACTTCATCGCGATGCTCAACCGCGACTACCGCAAGGCCAGGCGCGCCCGATGAACCCGGCCCAGATCGATCGGCTGATCGCCGGCCTCCCCGCGACCGTCGACGAGCGCCACCGCCGCCGCATCGATGGCTACGCCGCCACCGCCCGCCGCTGCCACGAGCGCATCACGGCGCGGCGCGCCGAGCTCGAGCGCGCGCTGCGCAGCGTCGACGAGGCGGCGGCGGCGACCGGCGGCGCCGGCGAGCCCGCGGACGAGGCGATCCGCCTCGCCCTCGAGCTGGACGCGCTCGAGCGCGTCGAGCCGCGGATCGACTCGTGGCTGCGCGTCGCCGTCGGCGCCGTCTCGGACGCCCCGGGACTCCTCGCCCCGTTCGGCGAGGGTCCCGCGTAGAGCTCGAGCCGAGGAGAAAGCGGAGGAGTAGCCGGTCGTCCGCCGGCCGCCCTTGACACCCCGGAATTCCGACCCATACTCCGGGGCCGTCAGCGGCAAGGAGAGTCGAGATGTCCGGTTTGGCACGTGCCCTCACAACGGTCACCTTGGCCGTGACGGTTCTCAGCGCAGGTCCAGCGCAAGCCCAGGAGACGCGGGCCGCGCTGGATCCCTCATTGGTCGAGGGGCGCGGCGCTGCCGTGAGCTTCGCGGAGCAGGAGGCCGAGAACGCCGTCCACACCGGCGATCCACTCAGCGCGAGCGCCACCGGCGACATCGCGTCCTACGACCCCGACCGGCGCGGCACCGAGCAGCGTGCGGCCTACACGCTGTCGGCCGAGGCGTCCGGCCGCGACGCCGTCCGGCTCGACCCGGGCGAGTACGTCGAGTTCACCCTCACCCGTGACGCCAACGCGATCAGCGTCCGCTACAGCATCCCGGACGCTCCGCAGGGCGGAGGGATCCGGTCGCCGCTCCAGGTGAGCGTCGACGGCAAGCACCCGCAGGAGATGACGTTGACGTCGGAGTACGCGTGGCTGTACGCCGACTACCCCTTCTCGAACGACCCGAACAGCGATTGGCTGCACCCGGACTGGTGGCGTCCGCCGACGGAGACCCAGGAGAAGCCGCACCGGCCGAACCACTTCTACGACGAGCAGCGGCTGCTGCTCCGCAAGACCTACCGGGCCGGCGACACGGTACGGCTGACGGTCCCCGCCGGCGCGCCGGCGGATTGGACGGTCATCGACCTGCTCGACTACGAGCTGGTGGCGAAGCCCAGGGCAAAGCCGCCGCACGCGATCGCCGTCACGCGCTTCGGCGCCGACCGGACCGGGATCGAGGACTCATCCGACGCCTTCGACGCGGCCATCGCGCAGGCCAAGCGGGATGC
>DATHJG010000336.1:0-4022 GCA_035489875.1 Solirubrobacteraceae bacterium
GCGTCCGAACTCGGCCAGGCCGATGTCGGCCACCTTGTAGTCGCTCGTCGTCGTCGTCATCGGGTCTCCATCAGGGTCGTGGGTCGCTGGGCCGTCGCGGCGGCCAGCAGCTTCGAGTGCTTCTCCTGCTCCCAGCGCAGCCAATCCGGCGCCGGGACGTGCTCGGGACGCTCGGCCGTGGCCTCCAGCCAGCCGTCCACCGCGCCGCGCAGCTCCGCGTCCTGCCGGAGGCGGAGCGCGAACGCGATGTCGGAGAGGCCGAGCTCGTGCTGCTCGAGCAGCTCGCGCAGCGTGCGCAGGCGCTGGAGCTCGGCCGGGCCGTAGAGGCGGTAGCCGGCGCCCGAGCGGCTCGGCTCGACGAGCCCGACGCGCTCGACGTAGCGCAGCATGCGCGGCGACCAGCCGGTCGTCTGGGCGGCCTCGTGAATCGTCAGGGCGTCCATCTGGCGCCCAGCGTAGCGCACCCTGACACACCTGTGTCAAGGTTACGCGAGCGCCGATCAGCGCGACTTGGACTTCGGCTTGCGGCGCGCCTCGAGCTGGCCCCGCACGTCGGCGATCCGGCGCTTGCCCTCGGGGCTCTTGGCGTAGTCCATCGCCTGCTGGGCCATCCGGCGGCCGTGACGGGAGCGAGCGAGGCGGGCGAGCTGGTTCATGAGCGACATCGGCGGACAGATACTCGATCCGCCTCAAGATCGCGTCAGCGCGCCACAGCCCCCGGCATGGCGACGCCTGGCAGGATGCGCGCATGCCCACGGGCGCGGAGGTCATCGTCGAGCAGCTCGTGGACGCCGGGGTCGAGGTCTGCTTCGGCCTCCCCGGCGTGCACAACCTCGCGCTGTGGGACGCACTTCGGGAGTCGGAGATCCGGCTCGTCGGCGTGCGTCACGAGCAGGCGGCGGCGTACGCGGCGGACGGGTACGCGCGGGCGACGGGCAAGCTCGGGGTCGCGCTGACGACGACCGGTCCCGGGGCGGCCAACACGCTCGGCGCGGTCGGTGAGGCGTGGGCGTCGCGCACGGCGATCCTCGTGATCGCGACCGACATCCCGACCACGCTGCGGCGCGAGGGCGTGTACCGCGGCGTGCTCCACGAGACCGCCGGGCAGGCGGACATGTTCCGGCCCGTGGTGATGACCGGAGCCGTCGTGTCGTCGGCGGACGAGTTGGGCAAGGCCGTCAGCCACGTACTGCGTGCGAGTCGTGGCCCGGCCTACCTCGAGGTGCCGACCGACCTGCTCTCGGCTCCCGCCCGAGCGGTCGCACGGCTCGAGACCGCGCCGATGCCGGCATTCCGCAACGACCCGCCGTACGACCTCATCGACGCGGCGGAGCGGCCGCTCATCTGGGCGGGCTCGGGCGCGCGCGACCGCGCGGGCGAAGTGCAGGCCCTGGCGGAGCGGCTCTCGGCGCCCGTCCTCACGACGTACGGCGCGCGCGGCGTGCTCCCCCCCGAGCACCCGTGCAACGTCGGGCTGCCGCCGCACGTCGAGCCGGCCGGCCGGCTGTGGGACGAGGCCGACCTCGTGATCGCGTTCGGGTCGGACCTCGACGGCATGAACACGCAGAACTGGCTCCAGCCGCAGCCGCCGCACGTCGTCGCCGTCAACGTCGACCCCGAGGACGCGGCCAAGAACTACCGCGTCGACGCCGTCGTCGACGCGCTCGACCTCGAGCGGATCCGGCAGCGCGGCGGCGACGTCGCCGCGCGCCTGCGCGAGGTCCGCGCGGAGGCGTGCCGGGAGCTCGACCCGCGCGCGCTCCGCTTCCTCGACGCGATCTCCTACGCGCTGCCCGACGACGCCAACGTCGTCTGCGACATGTGCATCCCCGGCTACTGGATCGCCGGCTTCCATGGCTTCCACCACCCGCGCAAGCTGCAGTACCCGATGGGCTGGGGCACGCTCGGCTACGCGTTCCCCGCGGCGCTCGGCGCGTCACTCGCCGGCACCGGGCCGACGGTCTCGATCTCGGGCGACGGCGGCTTCCTGTTCGCGTGCGGCGAGCTGGCGACGATGGCGCAGGAGCGGCTCCCGTTCACCGCGGTGATCGTCGACGACGGCGGCTACGGGATGCTGCGCTACGACCAGCAGCTCGCGGGCGACGAGCCGTTCGGCGTCGACCTCGCGACGCCGGACTTCCAGGCGCTGGCGGAGAGCTTCGGGCTGCCCGCAGAGACCGTCGAGGGCCTGGACGACGCGTTCGGCGAGGCGCTCGCCCGGCACGTCGCCGGCGGCGGGCCGAGCGTGCTCGTGGCGAAGGCGGAGGCGCTCGTGCCGCCGCCGACGACGTCGCCGAACTGGTACCGCAAGCGCGCCTAGCGCGGGCCCGGCACGCCGCGGAACGCGAACGGGAGCGGATCGCGGCCGGGCTGGATCACCACGCATTCGCCGGCCGCGTCGCCGGCGAGCAGGTCCACGACCGCGGCGGCGACGGTCTCGGCCGGGATGATCGCGATGCCGTCCTGGGCGAGCGCGTCCCGGATCGGCTCGATGATCGCCGACTCGGCGAAGCCGGGGCAGACCGCGTTGAAGCGGATGCCCTCCGCCGCCAGGCCGGGTCCGAGCGATCGGGTCAGGCCGACGACCGCGTGCTTGTTGGCGCTGTAGAGCGGGTCGTAGGCGACGCCGGTGAGGCCGGCCAGCGACGCCGTGGCGACGATCGCGCCGCCGCCCCGCGCGCGCAGCGCCGGCAGCGCGGCGTGCAGGCCGAAGACGACGCCGTCGAGGTTGGCGCCCATCGCGCGGCGGTACAGCGCGAGGTCGAAATCGTCGCCGACGCCGCAGCCGCTCCCCACGCCGGCGTTGAGGTGGACGAGGTCGAGGCCGCCGCACGCCTGGACCGCGAACGCGACCGCGGCGCGGTTGGCGTCGAGGTCCGATACGTCGCACGCGACCGCGCGGCCGCCGATCTCGTCCGCGATCGCCCGGGCGCCCGCCGCGTCGATGTCGGCGGCGACGACCGTCGCGCCCTCGGCCGCGAGCGCCCGCGCGGTCGCACGCCCGAGCCCGCTCGCCGCTCCCGTGACGAGCGCGACCTTGCCGCCGAGCCGGGCGGCCCCGCTCACCGCGTGAACGCCTCGGCCCGGTCGGCCAACCCCGCGATCGCCTCGCCGAACGACGTCAGGTACGGATCGTCGACGGAGCCCGCGAGCGCGCGCCGGTAGTTGCCCTCCATGAAGACGATGATCTTCCAGAGCGCCATCGCCTGGTACCAGCGGAAGTCGCTCATCGACCGCCCGGAGCGCTCCTCGTAGCGCGCGATCAGCTCGGCCCGCGTCGGCCATCCCGGCGCCCGCGTGAGCGCGTGCTGCTCGAAGATCCCCGCCGGCGGGTCGTCGCGATCGACCCAGAACGTGCACAGGTAGCCGAGGTCGGCGAGCGGGTCGCCGATCGTCGACATCTCCCAGTCGAAGATCGCCACCAGCCGGGCGGGCGGGGCGGGTGCGTACATCACGTTGCCGAGGCGGTAGTCGCCGTGGACGATCGTGGCGGGCGGCGAGTCCGGCATGTGCTCGCCGAGCCAGCCTGCGACCCGCTCCATCGCCGGCAGCTCGCGCGTGCGGTTCTGCTCCCAGAGGCCGCTGAAGCGCCTGATCTGGCGCTCGAGGTAGCCGTCGGGTCGGCCGAACCCCTCCAACCCGGCGGCGCGCCAGTCCACCGCGTGCACGGTGACGAGCGCGTCGACGAGCTGCTCGCCCATGCGCCGCCGCTCGGCCTCGGTGTCGAGCACCGGCGGCACCGCGTCGTGCACGACCTCGCCGTGGATCCGCGCCATGACGTAGAACGGCACGCCGATCACGCCGGCGTCGTCGCACTCGTCCAGCACGCGCGGCACCGGCGCGCGACCTTCCAGCGCCCGCAGCACGCGCGCCTCGCGCAGCACGTCGTGCGCGCTGGGCGGGAGCGGCCCGCGCGGCGGGCGGCGGATGACGATCTCCGTGCTCCCGCGCCGCAGCACGTACGTCACGTTCGAATGGCCGTCGCCGATCGGCTCGATCTCCGGCTCGCCCTCGCCCAGCCC
>DATHJG010000337.1:0-2473 GCA_035489875.1 Solirubrobacteraceae bacterium
GCGGCGCTCGGTGGTCCGGGGTGGCGCGCGTATCTCGACGAGGCGTCCGCGGTCGACTACGTCCTGCACGCCGAGCTGTTCAAGAACCAGGACGCGTTCTACAGCAGCACCTACCTGCACCAGCGCAAGGACGGCAAGCTCGCGATGGGGCCTGTGTGGGACTTCGACCTCAGCATTGGCAACACCGTCGAGCCGACGATCTCGGCGCCCGCGGGATGGCTGCTCACCGACCGGCCCTGGGCGGGCGCTCTGCTCGCCGACCCCGACTTCCGGGCCACGCTGGCAGCGCGCTGGAGAACGCTACGGACCGGCGGCCTGATCGAATCTCTTCAACGCACCATCGACCGGCACGCGCGCACGCTGCGCCCGCCCGCGCTACGCAACTTCGCCCGCTGGCAGACGCTCGACGCGCCCGTGTTCCGCAACCAGCCGGTACACGGCTCGCATTCCGCGGCGGTCGCGGCGCTGAAGGACTGGCTCGCGCGCCGCGCCGCCTGGCTGGACGAAGCGCTGGCTCAGGATGCGTAAGCGCCGGCGCCCGTCGAACCGACGACGTAGAACCCAGCGCCGCTAGCGCCCCGCCTCTTCCCGCACGACCTCGCCGTCCGCGCCCACGCGCGCCGGCACCGGCTCGTCGGAGATCGTGACGTCGAACGAGCCGTCGGTGCGCCCGTCGCCGAGCGAGACGTCGCCCTCCAGCGCAGGCGACAGCCGCCAGTTCACCTTGTAGCGGCCGGCCTTCGCCGCCGTCAGCTTCCACTCGACCGTCCTCGACTGGCCCTCGCCGAGCGGGCCGACCGCCCAGGTGTTGGCGTAGGCCGAGTCGCCGCCCGGCGGGCCCTCGTCGACGACCCAGATCGGCCGCGCGCTCGCCGCCAGCGTCGGATCGTCCGTGGACTGGGCGAACGCGACCGGCGCCTGGCCGACCTCGCCCGACTCGGTCTCGACGGTCACCGCGAGATCGGGCACCGCGCGATCGCCCGTGTTCTCGACCTCGAGCTTGAGCGTGGACGCCTGCGCCATCCGCTGCTCGGCCGGGAACGAGGCGGCCGTGACGTCCAGGTCGAACTGCCCGGACGGCGCGCCGGCGTCCTGCCGCTGCCCGCCGCAACCCGCGACCGCGAGCGCGCAGAGCAGGGGTATCGCAATGCATCCACGCGCGTCCCTCATCCCGGCGGCGACCATACCAGCGGCAACGCCGCCCGGCGCCGGGTCGGGCACGCTGGCCGCAAGTTCAGGCGACGGTTGTCGTTTGCGGCTACACAACGCCGTCCGTAGTCTGTGGCCGAGGGACGCGCCGACAACCGGCGTAACGCAGAGGGGAGCGATTTGGTACGTGGCGCGGCCGATAGGGCCTTCCTACCGGCGAAAGGCCTGCTCGAAGAAGTGGGCGACATGATGATCCTGACGGGGAAGACCCTCGTGTCGGCCGTCCGCCCGCCGTACCCGTACGGCGGCGAGTTCGTCTCCCAGTTCCTGTTCGCGCTGAAGCTGTGCTGGTTCCCGCTGGTCGTCTCGACCGTCGCGTCCGGCTACGCCGCACCCGGCCTGCAGGCAGCGAACTTCCTGGTGCTGTTCGGCGCGCTGGACCGGCTCGGCGGCTTCTTCGTGCTCGCCTCGATCCGGGAGTTCGCGCCGTTCGTGACCGCGATCGTGCTCGCCGGCGTGGCCGGGACCGCGATCACCGCCGACCTCGGCGCCCGCAAGATCCGCGAGGAGCTCGACGCGCTCCAGGTGCTGGGCGTGGACCCCGTGAAGAACCTCGTCGTGCCGCGCTTCCTCGCGCTCATGCTCGTCACCGGGCTGTTCGACATCTACGCGATCCTGTTCAGCGTCTTCGGCGGGATCCTGACCACGCTCGTCTACGACCAGCCGCTCGGGCCGTTCCGCGCGACGTTCCTGACCAACGCGTCCGTGGTGGACCTCTGGGGGTCGGTCCTCAAGTGCACCTTGTTCGGCGCGATCATCGCGATCGTCTGCTGCTACAAGGGCATGACCGCCACCGGCGGCGCCGCCGGGGTCGGCCGCGCCGTCAACCAGGCCGTGGTGATCGCGACGCTCGGCGTGTTCTCGTTCAACTACGTGTTCACGCAGACGCTGCTGGCGACCCACCCGGAGATCCTCAACATCAAATGAACGGCTGGCTCGCCATCCCGCGCGAGTGGATCGCGTCGTTCGGCGACATCGTCAAGTTCTGCACGCGCGTGCTCGGCGAGATCTTCGGGCTGCGCGTGTTCCGCTTCTTCGGCGAGGCGCTGCGCCAGGCCGGGCTGCTGATCCTCTCCTCGACGCTCGTCATCTGGGGCCTGATCTTCATCATCGGCCTGCAGTGCGGGATCGAGGGCGCGTACTTCAACCGCTCGGTCGGCGCCCCCGCCTACGCCGGCGTGTTCGCGGCCTGGTGCGACCTGCGCGAGCTGGTGCCGTACGCGTTCGGCTACATGATGGCCGCGAAGGTCGGGACCGGCATCGT
>DATHJG010000338.1:0-3186 GCA_035489875.1 Solirubrobacteraceae bacterium
CGGGGCTCATCCACTCGGGCTCGATGCCGAAGCGACCAGCTCGGGTCTCGATCTCGCCGCGGACCCACAGCCCGGCACGCACGACCAGGCCGGCGCCGAACAGCGCCAGCCCGATCGTCCCGATAATCTGAGGGAACGTCATCCGTACACCAGCTCCCCGAAGACGCCAGCCTGCACGATCGCGTCGGCGTCGTAGGCGTCGATCTGACCAGCGTCGTTCTCGGCGTCGGCGGCGAGGATCGCGCCGCGCATCAAGCTGTTCATGCTGCACTCGCCGGAGCGCAGCTTGGCCAGGCCGGCCTCGACGATCTCGATCGTGACGTCGTGCTCGCGATGCATGCCGTCGTCTCCGATCTCGAAGAACGTGACGATCCCGTCGTCGGGGTCGTAGGTGCCGCTCTTGATCTGACGCCAGGGGTTGGAGCCGAAGTCTTCGGCGAACCCGATGACGATGTCCTTGAGGAACTCGGTCCTCTCTTCGGTGCGCTGCATGTGGATCTCCCTTCGGTTGGTCAGAGGAACTTCGACAGGATCAGCACGAGGCTGAACACGGTGGCGATCTCAGCCATCAGATCGCCGAACCAGATCATCGTCACGATCGCGACGATGACCAAGCCCCACATCAGGAGCCCGGTCATCGGTCGTTCACGATCTGATCGAGCCGGCGCTCGCCGAGCCCGGTCCATCGGGCGAGCGCGACGTAGGAGATCCCGATCGCTCGAGCCTCACGGATCAGATCGTCGCGCCCCCAGAGCGCATCCTCGCGCTCGCGCTCGGCGGCCTCGAGCCGGGTGACCGCAGCCTCGAACTCCGGAGGTCGGTCGGCGGACACGTCCCGCGCGCGAGCGTGCAGCTCGCGCGCGTTCAGCTTCCGCTCAGTCATCGGACGGCACGTCCTTCAGTGCGCCGAACACGTTGGCCATGACCAGGTCTTCGGGCGTCAGATGCTCGAAGCCCAGGCCGGCCACGCGGTACGCCTTGCAGTCCCAATACAGGACGTCGCCGACGGACAGCGAGGGCAGGCGGTAGCCGATCGCCTCGAGCTTGTCGTGATCGTCGTCGTCGACGCGGTTGAAGTAGCGGAACAGGAATCCGTTGATGTCCTGTGCCCAGCTCTTGTCGCGCTGGCCGGTGTCGACCTGCCCGGTCCAGACGCAGTCGTCGCGCTCGGCGATGATCGCCTGCGTGCTGATGATCGTGACCTTCATGTGTCTCCCTTCGGTGTTTGCTTGGCCAGCTCGACCTGCGCCTCGACGCCGCGCCTCAGATGCACGCGCTCGTCGATCGGCAGAGAGTGGTAGAGGGTGCGGTCGTGTCCAGTGTGGAACTCCCAGCCGGTGCGGTCGATCACGAACGTGATCGGTCCAGCGGACGACGGGAACGACAGCTCCAGCGGGTAGAGTGGATCGTGCATCGTTGATCTCCCTTCGGTGCAGCGACGGGCCCGCCGCTCCCTAGCCAGGAGCACTGTTGAATCGGCGGGCCCGTCTGCCTGCGTTCACGCGACGACGCGCCAAGTCTCGCCGTCGTCATCGCTGATCTGAACCATCGGCTGCGTCCACACCTTCGCCTCGTCGCCGAAGATGATCTCGCCGAGCTGGTCGCAGTAGACGCCGGCAAGCGGCTGCTCGGCGGCGATCGGACGGCGCTGCGCGTCGAGCACCGAGCGCGTCACCGTGTAGGTGTCGCTCGGATCGAGCCGGATCTCGTAGCTCTCCTGGTGGGGGAGCACGAGCACGCGGATCGCGCGCTCGTCGACGATCTCGATCCCGATGTCGACGCCCGGCGTCAGATGCTCGGGCTTCATGTGGTCGACCTGCTGCGCGATCGTCTGATGTACGTTGTTCGGGTCCATCTGATCTCCCTTCGGTTTGGGTTGAGTCAGCGCCCGCTCGGCGTGCGCTGCCTCGTCACGAGTGCGGTAGGTATGGTCGCCATCGCGCTCGTCGCAGACGATGCGCCACTTGCGATCGGGGTAGTTGCGGCTCACGCAGCCGCACGCACCGGACGGGTGTCGGACGTTGACGACGTACCATCCGCCGTGACGCCAGCTCTCGTACTCGGGGGTCCAGTCGGGGTCCATCAGATCTCCCTTCGGTTGTGTCCAGCGGGAAAGCCTCCCGCTCGGAGCCCCGCCCTTCGGCGATGGCTCCGGCCGGGCCGGCGTTCAGATCTGGAAGAAGCCAGGCTCCGATCCGGCGGCCGTCAGAGCTTCGGCCATCTGCTCCCTAGTCAGCACGTCGACAGCGGTCACGTTGTACGTGGCGACATACGCGCCGGTGTCGGCCTCGCCGAGCACTTCGGCCAGGTCCAGCGTGTCGGGGATCGGATCCTCTGACAGCACGGTCACGGCATAGGTGGTGCGGTGCATTGCGGTGCTCCCTTCGGTGGTCAGTCAGTTGGCCGAGATCGTGGCGTTCCACACGACCTCAGATGGAACCATGGTCAGCGGTCCGAGCTGGACCGCATCACCGGACGGCACGACGAAGATGATTCGACGTCCGCCGTGCGTGCTCTCGCTCTCGTCGTCGAGCACGATCGCGACGGGGAGCAGGCTCATGCCTGCTCCAGCGTGAGCTGATCGGGGTTGGCGGGCGGCGCCGGCACAAGCGCGTCGCTCATCAGCCAGCCGCACTCGTCGTCGAGTGAGGCGTGACCGTTGCGCACCGCGCGATCGAACGCCTGCGCCGGTGGGCGCAGGGCTGCGATGCACGCCCTGATTTCAGATGCGGCCAGCATCTATCTCCCTTCGGTGGTTTCGGCTCTGCCATGAGCCATCATCGGTGCCCCGGTATCAGGGGCAGACCACCGCCGCCGTCAGAACTTGACGGCGGCGAGCTGTTGATCCATCTGCTCGACGGGGAAGCGCTCCGACGTTGCGGCGCACCTGATCGTCAGATGGCGCTGCTTCGGGTCCCACGCCACGCCCCAGGCGGGGCCGTAGCTGCCACCCATCCCAGGGTTGGCGCGGACGCCGTTGTGCGCGCAGTTCAGGATCCGCGCGGTGAAGATCAGCATCCGGAACCCGCCCGGCGAGAGGATCGCCGACCAGGTCTTGAAGTCAGATCGGCGGTTCGCCGACGAGACCCGGACGAAGGTGTCCGCCGCTTCCTTGTTGACGCCCAGGTTCTTGCAGCGGGACACGACGTTCACGTTGAGCGCGTAGCCCTTCGCTTCGAACCCGTA
>DATHJG010000339.1:0-2538 GCA_035489875.1 Solirubrobacteraceae bacterium
GACGATCCGGTTGCGCATGACGGCGATGGCGACGGCTGAGTCGATGTCGGCATAGGCGGCGCTGCCGTTGGAGCCACCCATCCCGAACGTCGATCCCGCCCGCGACTCGACGCCACCGAAGCGCGCGGTGCCGTAGCCCAGCGCCCAGGTGCTCGGGAACCCCACGACTTGATCGGTGCCCGTGAACGCCGGCGCGGCCATCGTGGCGCGTCGTTTCGGCGACACGAGCTCAATGCCATCGATGTGGCCGAGCAGCGCCGCATACATCCGCGCCGCCGCGCGCGCGGACATCGTTCCCTGTGCCGGGATATCCGCCCGCAGGACGTCGGGGCGGTTGGCGAACGCTGCGGTTGGCTGCACCGCCGGCGGAACCGCGCGGTCAAGCGGCGATCCGGGCTCGGGCCGCGGTGGTTCGGCGCCGTCGGGACTCTGACGGGCGACCCGTAGCAGCAGGCGATCGGGAACGCCGAAGAACAGCTCGTCGGCGATTCCGAGCGGGGCGGTGATCTCCTCGCGCAACGCCGAGGCCAGCGTGCGTCCGGTGGCGCGCCGCACGAACTCGCCGAGCACGAAACCAAACGTCAGCGCGTGGTAGCCAGTCGCCTCGCCCGGCTGCCACCATGGGCGTTGGTCGGCGATGAAGGCACAAACCCGGTCCCAGTCGTCCAGATCCTCGGGCGTGATGTTCGGCCACAGTCCCGGCACGCCCGCGGCGTGCACAAGCACGTCGCGCAGCGTCACTTCGCTCTTGCCATGGGCGCCGAACTCGCGCCAAACATCGGCAACCCGCTGCTCGTAGCTGAGCTTGCCGCGCTCGACCAACACGTGCGCGACCGAGGTTGCCGCGCCTTTGCCCGTCGAGGTGGCGAAGAACAGCGTGTCGGGCGTCACGGGCTGCCCAGTGCGCGGATCGGCGACACCGGCGACCGCGTCGACGAGAACGCGGCCCTCGTGTACGACAGCGACCTGCAGGCCATCCTCGGCTCCCGACACGACCATCTCGTCGATCGCGTCCTGCACCTGCTGCTGCAAGGCCACCGAGCCGCTCACCCCGGGAAGCGCCACGTCGTCTGGCTGGAGATCGCGCCCTTGCAGAACCCGAGGCCGCGCACGGGCCGCACGCGGAACACCAGCGCGCGACCGCCCGCATCGTGATGGGCGAACCCACCGTCGCGGACGACGAAATGCCAGATGTCGGTTCCGTACTTCGTCGCGAACGCGTCGGCGACCGGCTGCAAGTCGGCGTCGTCGGTGACCTGCTCGGCCGCGCCCTCGAGCACGACGTCGAGGCCGCCGTCGCTCAGGTCGCTGCGACCCGTCGTCAGGATGCACGCGGCGTTGTGCGAGAGGTTTCGCGCCTTGCGCTCTTCCAGCCCGGTCGTGAACCAGATCGCCTCGTCATGCCACACCGCAATCAGCGGCGTGACGTGCGGTCTGCCGTCGGGGCGGACGGTCGAGATCCAGAACGTGTCCGCAACCGCGACCTGCTCGCACCCCACCTCCCACGGGGTCGGCGTCGCATCGGAATGGCTATAGCCATGGATTTCAGCGTTCACTTCGGCGGGCACGTGCTCCATCGTCTCCTTGATCGCGTGATCGGGGCTTCGCTACGAGTGCAGACCTCAGCAAACCCGCGAACTCATCGCTCCGGCCCGCGCCCGATCCACGATGCCCGCGGGAGGGCGCAACCGTTATTGCAGTGACTCAACGTCACGCGGGTGGCGAACCGAGCGACTGCCAATTTGTGCCGGGGCGTCAAGCCATCGATACTGTGGCGGTGATGGCGGGCGAGTTCAGCGCTGAGCTGCCGCCGCAGGAGGATCTGGGGCCGGGGCGCGAGACGGTCGTGGTGCGCTTCGCGGACGGGCGGCGAGAGGAGCTGCGCCTCCACGAGTACGACCGGGTCTACGCCCTGCCGGGCCTTTACGAGGACGTGGTGCAGCAGCAGCTCGACTGCCGCTCGCCCGACCAGGTTGCGGGGATGCTCGCCGCCGCAGCGGCCCGCATCGGGTGGGCGGCCGACCGAATAACCGTGCTCGACGTCGGCGCCGGCAACGGCGTCTCGGGTGAGGCACTCGCGGCGCGCGGCCTGCAGACGCTGGTCGCAGTCGACATCCGCGAGTCGGCGCGGGCGGCCGCCCTCCGGGACCGCCCGGGCCTGTACGAGGACTACCTCGCGGCCGACCTGCTCGGCGACACCGGACAGGACGAGCGGGCCCGCCAGCGGATCCGCGAGCTCGAGCCGAACGCCCTCGCCTGCGTTGGCGCGGTAGGCCCGGGCCACCTGCCACCGGAGGCCCTGGCCGCCGCGGCGAACCTGCTGGCGCCGGACGCGCTCGTCGCCTACACACGCGCGAGCTCGGAGGACGACCCGGCGTGGGCGGGAGTGCTCGACGCCGTGGGCACCGTGGAGCAGCTCGACCGGCAGCGCTATCGCCATCGCAACACGGTGAACGGCGAACCGATCTTGTGGGAGGCGCGCGTGCTGCGACTTCGGCGGGATGGCTAGCGTCGGGGCGTGAACACGACGAGGCCGGC